>NZ_AOMD01000027.1 GCF_000336915.1 Halococcus saccharolyticus DSM 5350
TACGATGCGAAAGCCTTCCGCGACGAACTACGCAAAAACGGCATCAGACCGCTGATCAAACACCGCATTATGAACCCACTCGATCACGCTCACAACGCCCCCATGGATCGTGATCGGTACAATCGTCGTTCAATGAGCGAGAGCGTCTTCTCAGATATCAAGCGCACGCACGGCTGCACCGAGCGTGCCGAAGCTGATGGCTTGAGTTCCGCGAAATGAATCTCAAAGCGACCGTCTACAACCTCCGGCGGAGCGTCCGATATCCGCGAAATACAGCGCGGTGTACCGAAACTAGAGAGCCGGTTTTTACTATTATACCCCCGGAAAACGCTGGCCGCAAAAAGTGCTTTCGGCTGAGAGCAATTCAAAAGAACAATACGCGAAGCCGTCGAGGAACTACTCAATGAATCTCAGTCGATATCTCAGTCCACTTCCTGAACTCAGGGTAGGATTTCGGGAGCGCCACGAAATCCTCCTGCTGGCGGCCGTCCTCATTGTCGGACTCACGTTTGTGTCACCAGTGCTTTCGCTCGTCACTGACGTACCGGCCCTCGCTTTCGTCATGATGGTTGGGCTGATTTTCGGTATACTTGCGGTTCTGTTCCGACAGGTACTCGCTGGCTCGGTCATTGGACTCCTGGTCACGTCGACGTTCATGGCGAACGTTCCGTTGGCGAGCGATGCTTATCTACGGTCGTTCCCGGACGGCCACCTCGGGCCGGAACTCTGGTTGGTGCAGGTTCCGATCGCGGTATCGATCGTTCTCGTCCTTCTGGCGGGCCCCCGGGAGATGCTCGCCGGAGCGACGAAATCGGAAGGGTTTTTCGCCGCGTTCGCCGGCTGGACGGTGGTCTCAGCGGTGTTCGGTGCAACGGTCCGGCTAGACACGGCATTGTATTTTTCTACATTGATCTTTCAGGGACTCATTGTGTTCGCGCTGCTCCGCTATGCCGTACAGCAGGACGTTCTCTCCTTTGAGACGGTAGCACAGGTGTTCGTCGGAACGATACTGGCACACTCTCTGTTTGCCGTCGCACAGTTTTTCAACCGCGGGATTTTCGGCGTCGGAAGCATCGGGGAGTACGCTCGCGATCCGATCGCGCCGGTGTCACTCGGTCCTCTCGGTGAGTTCGCTACAGGGACGTACGTCGCTGGATTCACCGGAATGTCGTTCCTTTTGGCGAGTCTGATCGTTCTCGCTGTCCCGCTGGCGGCAGCAATGGCTATACGCCAGTCCGGGTGGCGACGCGCGGTGTTGGTGGGGACAGTCTTGTTGTTCATGGCTGTTGTTCGCGTGACTGGGTCTGACGCGGGACGAGGGGCGCTCATCGTTGCTCTCGGCTGTTTTTGCCTGCTGCTCGTCTCGTTTTTGCTCTTCGATTCGGCAGAATCACGCTCCCTCCAAGACACACTACGTAGCGTACGTTCAGCGAATGTTTTTTTGGCTTCGCTCGCAGCTCTCATCGGGGCCTCGACACTCTTCTATCTCTCCGCTGCCTCCGGATCCAAGTCGTCGGTTACGGACATCAGTATCACGAGTGATGCGGCGGGGAACGGAAACACTTTTTTGGGAACAATCGAAGCGATTCTCCAGAACCTCTCAATTCCGACTTTCGACATAGGAACCCTTGGTATCCGACTCCAGCAGTACGTTGCCGGGATTGACCTGTTCTTCCAGTATCCGATATTCGGTATCGGAGGTTCGAACTTCGTGTATTACTCCACGGCCTACGGTCTTTCCGAGCCAGTTCCGCTTCATAACATCTATATCGCTATGCTGGCCGAAACGGGTTTCCCAGGATTCGTCCTCTTTATGGCACTGCTCGGATCAGTTTTCTGGTGCAGTTGGAAACTGTCGGGACGGCACTATAACAAATTACTGTACCTCGGGTTGTTCTGTGGATTGATCGGGTGGGCTGCGTACAGTTTCTGGAACCATCCGATCGACAAAGTGACTACAATGTTTCCGATCTGGGCACTCGCTGGAGCTGTCGTCGGTTCGTACTCCAAGGAGTCGCTAGAGAGGCCGACCAAACCATCATCACAATAGTTTTGTCCATGCTTGTCGGAGCATCTACCATCCATACATCACGTTAGGAATGACAGACAACAATCTCTCGCTGCTAGTCACTACCGATGTGTTCTGGCCACAGCGAACGGGCGGTATCAGCAAATCGTTATTGACCGAGGTCGAGGGTTTCGTTGAGGCCGGTCATGAAGTCGTCGTGGTTACCCGGAAGATCGAATCGGATCTCCCCACTCACGAACGAAGATCGGGATACGAGCTGTTCAGATACAACAGTCCCGCGAAAGGGCGGATCCATTACCAGTTGTATCCTCTGCATAGTGTGTACCGGCTGAGATCGATGGTCGAAAAGTTACATGATCGGTACGATTTCGATGTCGGATACGTTCACAACCCGTTTCAGGCTGCAGGACTCTCTACAGCCGACGTTGAGATTCCGTACGCGAACGTCTTCCACGCTCCGACCCCGCGGGAGATCGAGCTCGATCTTGCAAGAGGGAAATACGGGTGGAAGGCCCCGTTTGCCAGGCTCGTTAACGGACTCATCGAACGAACGGAGGGTCGTCAACTCGAACGTGCGGACAGTATCGTGGTCCGGAGCGAGTTCATGGGTACCAAACTGTTCGACCGATACAACGGAATTGCTCCCGGGAAAGTGGAACGGATCCCGCTCTGTGTCGATACGGATCGGTTCGCCTTCGAAAAACAGCCACGGAGCCAGCGGGCCGAGATCGGATTGCCGACTGACCGTCCGGTCGTTCTGACGGTCCGGCGTTTGGTGGCACGAATGGGTATCGAACACCTGATCGAAAGCATCTCGTCGGTGAGAGAGGAACATCCGGACGTTCTCCTCGCAATCGGTGGCAAGGGGTACTTGCGACCGGACCTGGAGTCCGTCGTCCGCTCTGAAGGACTCGAAGACAACGTCGAGTTTCTCGGCTTCATCCCGGAGGACGACCTTCCACAACACTACGCTGCTGCAGACCTGTTCGTCATGCCCACGGAGAACCTCGAAGGATTCGGTCTCTCGACGATCGAATCGCTCAGTTGTGGCACGCCCGTGGTTGGGACGCCCATCGGTGCGAATCCGGAGGTCATTGGAGGTCTCGACGAGGCGCTACTCTGTGACGATATCTCGGCGGAAGCGCTCTCACGAGCCATTCGTCGATGGCTCCGTCGAAGTCCCTCCGCCGAAAACCGACGGCGATGCAGGGAGTACGTCGAGTCGAACTTCGCAGCCGAAACGGTCGTCCCACAGATCGAAGAGCACCTACGGGATCTCGTCGTCGGGACATCTACTCCTCCACCGACCGATCCTCCGTCTCCCACGTGACGAAGTTCCGTCGGTTCAGGAGGTTCACCATCGCACGCCCCATTCCGTAATTCGAGACGACGAAGTAGTACGGAACGTGGAACACGGGATGAGTTTGCCAGCCGAGTCGGTCGCCGACCGCACCGACCACTGCACAGCAGTAAAAGCCGAGTTGAAAAGCGACGAGTGCGAGATATAGCGGTCCCAGCGTCAGCACCGCAAGCAGAACGCTCGTCAGAAACACACCGATGAGAAAGACCGGCGAAAGCCAGCGAAAAACCTTATGTGAGAGCAATTTGAACCCGAATGACGGGTATCGGAGTACGTTCAAAAGGCCTGTATGGTTGGACAGTGTGTTCCACGACCGGGTGACGATGCGTATTCGACGGGACAGTTCCGATTCGACGGATGCACCGGTCTGTTCCCACGCTACGGCCGACGGACAGTATGCGACTCGGTAGCCATCCTCAATGAGCGCCAGCGGTTCAGCGAAATCGCTGATCGCATTCTGTGGCAGCGGGACGTACGCTGCATTGCGGACGGCATAGATCGATCCGTTGCCGGTGACGACGGAACCAAGCTCTGACTCAAGTCGTTTGATGAGACGCTCGTATCGCCAGTAGGTCGATTCTCCCTCGACGCCATCGGCGTCGCCGTATCGGAGCTCCCCAACTACACACCCTATCCCCGGTTTGAACGACCGAACCAGCTCCTGGATTGCATCCGACTCATACATGCTGTTCGCATCGGAGAACACGATGATCTCGCTATCGACCTGTTCCGCAACGACGTTCTGGCACTCGGTCTTTCCGACGCGACCCTCCACTCGGATGAGTTGCACACCGTGCTCGGCATACGAGTTCACGATCTCGTCGGTTCGGTCCGACGATGCGTCGGAAAATACGATGATCTCGAGTTTCTCCGATGGATATTCGAGCGTGAGGCTGTTCTCTATCTTCCGAGCGATTACGCCCGCTTCGTTGTACGCGGCGATGACCAGCGATACAGTAGGGAGTTCGGCCGGGAGTTCCCCGCGTCCCGTGCTGTCGATTCGTGTGACGGTGGCAAGGACGGCTGGATACAGCAGATACGTATGAACCAATGCAAGACTGCAGAACCAGAGAACGGCCGAAAGGAACTTGTTTCGTGTGTTCATACGACCATATGAGTCCGAGTGTAGTGATCGCTGTTCACTGACAGAACGCTGTCCGTCGAGGAGATGGATTCTGATACACTTGACACGATCAGGTCACGCTCATACTCACCGCTACTGCACGCTCCCATCATAAATACCACGAGGATGCATTCAGTGGGTCACGGCGGATTTCTCGCCAGTCAAGCAGCGAGCAACGGGACGAGAGAGCTCTTTCAGAGCTATTTGAGTAAACCACTTGATCCACCTCAGCTACCGATTCAGTGATTGGTTCCCGCTGTGGGTATGACGACATCGACTGCGTAGAGATACACATACACTTTCCCATCACGCAGTCGCATCGAGAAGTCGGATCAAACGTGCCGTCTCGTGGCCTTACCGACCGGTAGTCCTCCCATCGATGAAAGTCGCGCGGCGAACGGTAAGATCAGGAGAGCCGGCAAAACAACACAAAGATTTACCACATATTGACCTCTGTCCCATCTATGGATAATCGTTCGTCTTTCGATAGACGTCGATTTTTGAAAGTCACTGGAGCCTTCGGATTACTCGGAGGGGCGTCGGAGATCGGGGTTGCCAGTCCGTCGGTGGACAGTAAGCCAAACGAACTGCTCGTCGGTGTCACGTCGTCGGCGAATGCCCGCCAAACGGCTGAACGCGCGCTGCCACCCGAGGCCCAGGTCATCGCCGAGAACGCCGCGCTTGGGTACGTGAGAATCGAGTTGCCAGAGCAGGCATCGACGACCGCAAAGGCCCGGATCGCCGGCAGAATCGCCGATCGTCCGGGCGTCGAGTATGCGGAGCCGAACACAGTCTACGAGACGCTCGTCGTTCCGAACGATCCTCGCTTCAGCGAGCAGTATGCCCCGCAAACGGTGAACGCCCCCGGTGCGTGGGACACTACCCTCGGCGATGCTGGCGTCACGATCGCCATCGTCGACCAGGGGATCAAGTACGACCATCCAGACCTCGACGGAAACATCGCAAGCGACCTCGGGCGGGATTTTGTCGATAGCGACGACGATCCGTACCCCGATATCTCCGCTGACGAACATCACGGCACGCACGTCGCCGGCATTGCGGCCGCTGGGACCGACAATGCTACTGGCATCGCGGGCATCAGCAACGCGACGCTGCTCAGCGTTCGCACACTCGATGAGAACGGTGTCGGGTCAACCGCCGATATCGCCGACGGCATCCAGTGGGCTACGGACAACGGCGCGGACATCATCAACCTCTCACTCGGTGGTGGCGGATACACCGAGACGTTGCAGAAATCCGTGACCTACGCCCATCAAAACGGTGTCGTGCTCGTCGCCGCAGCGGGCAACGACTACAGCGGACCTGTGAGCTATCCGGCGGCCTACGACGAATGTATCGCCGTCTCAGCGCTCGATCCCAGCGGCAGCCTCGCCCCTTACTCGAACACGGGTGCTGAAATCGAACTCGCTGCACCCGGGACGAATCTCCTTTCGACGTGGACCGACAACGATTACGCGCCGCTCTCGGGGACCTCAATGGCAGCGCCGGTCGTTTCCGGCGTCGCGGGTCTCGTTCTCTCACAGCAGGATCTGTCGAACGAAGAGGTCCGCACGCAACTGAAGGAGACCGCCGTCGATGCCGGTCTATCGGACGAGAAACAGGGGGCCGGACAGATCGATGCAGCGGTAGCCGTCGATAGCCGCTTTTCAGTGCTCACGATCGAGGGGACCGGAGACAGTACCGAGTACACCGTCGCCGCCGGTAACACGCTCGACAAGACGACCGCCAACGACTCGTCGATCAACTCCGACGACGATCTGTGGGGCACGACTGCTTCGGGATACGTGGTGGCCGGCCGCGATAGCTACACGTTCTCCGGCGGACTGGCTGCACTCGACATCGAGGGCGATGCGCGTGTCTACCGCGACGGGCAACGCATCGACCCGAACGAGTATCCCGACAGCGTGCTCACGATNGCCGGCTCCAGAGCCGAATACACCCTTTCAGTTTTCGAAGCACTCGAGAAGACGACAGCCAACGACAGCTCGATCGGTTCCGGTGACGCAGTCTCGGGGGCGACCGCCACCGGCTACGTCAAGTGGGGTCGGGACAGCTACGCCTTCTCCGGCGGAGTTGCTGCACTTCAGGTTCCAGACAATGCCACAGTCTATCTCGACGGGATGATCATCAACCCGGAGAAGTATCCTGACAGCGTGCTCACGATCGAGGGGTCTGGCTCCAGAGCCGACTACACCGTCGCCGCCGGTAACACGCTCGACAAGACGACCGCCAACGACTCGTCGATCAACTCCAGCGACGACCACTGGCGGTCGACCGCCTCGGGGCACGTGGCGGCTGGCCGCGATAGCTACGTGGTTTCGGGAGACATCGTCGCCCTCCAAGCCGCCGATAGTGCTACGGTCTATCTCAACGGGCAACGCATCGATCCCGACCAGTACCCCGACAGTGTGCTCACCGTGGAAGGAACCGGCACAGTTGCGGAGTACACCGTTGCAGCGGACGGATCACTCAGGAAAACTAGTGCCAACGGGTCGTCGATCGACTCGGATGACCGCTGGCGGTCGACCGCCACGGGATACGTGGTAGCCGGCCGCGATAGCTACACGTTCTCCGGCGGACTAGCTGCACTCGACATCGAGGGCGATGCGCGTGTCTACCGCGACGGGCAACGCATCGACCCGAACGAGTATCCCGACAGCGTGCTCACGATNGCCGGCTCCAGAGCCGAATACACCCTTTCAGTTTTCGAAGCACTCGAGAAGACGACAGCCAACGACAGCTCGATCGGTTCCGGTGACGCGGTCTCGGGGGCGACCGCCACCGGCTACGTCAAGTGGGGTCGGGACAGCTACGCCCTTTCAAGCGGTGTCAACCGACTAGATATTGACGGCGACGCACGGGTGTTCCTCGACGGCCAGCCTATCGATCCGAGCCAGTTCTCAGACAGTGTACTCACTATCGATGGTCCCGGATCGATGACTGACTACCGGATCTCGGTGTCTGGTGACCTCGAAAAGACCACTGCGAACGGTGCGTCGGTCAATTCCGACGATCGCGTCTCGGGATCGACCGCCTCGGGGTACGTGGTGGCCGGCCGCGATAGCTACACGTTCTCCGGCAGCATCTCCCGATTCGTCCTCAACGCTCGCGCCCGTGTTGTACTCGATCGCTCCAACGAGACGATCACGATCGACGGAAACGGTCCCGGTACCACCTACTCCATCCGTGTTAGTGACAGCATAGAGAGTGTTGATACTGAACCACGTGATACCGTTCGCCAGCGTAGTGCCGAGGGATACGTCTCCTCGTACAGCGACGTGTACCGCTACACCGGCGATCTCGAGTCGGTCGTTGTCGGCGAAACAACTGTTACTGTCAACGGTGCAACTCCTCTGGATCCAGAATCACCGACTGTGGGCATCTACAGCGGACTCTCCGACGCGGATTTTAGCACCGTCGGCCGAATGGAGCAGTGGCAGGGTACCCCCTACCCTATCCAGAACCTGTTCGTTCCATGGAACGCGGATACAGGGCACATGAACTGGCTGTTCGACCGTATCCTCCCGAAGATATGGAACGCTGGCCGAACGCCGTTGATTACCTGGGAACCGTACACGCCCGGCGCGCGAACCGCATCAGTCGATACCCAATCGCTTGTCGAGCAAAGCGAGTACGACGCCTATCTCGAAAGTCTCGCCAGCACCACACCGGACGACATCGAGGTTCGCATCGGGAACGGCGACTACGACGGATACATCGACCGCTGGGCGGGCCGATTACGGAACGCCCTGTCGGAGTCTAGCAGCCGACGGGCGTATCTTCGGCTCGCCCACGAGATGAACGGTGACTGGTACCCGTGGTCGCCGACGGTCGGCAGCTCTTCAGCGGGAAGCTATATTGATATGTGGCAGCGAGTCCGCGACCGCTTCGAGCAGCGAGGCCTCGACGAGAACACCGTCGAGTGGATGTGGTGCGTGAACGCCGAGGACATCGGCTCCTACTCCGCCGAACAGCTGTATCCCGGCGATGGGTACGTTGACTGGCTGGGCGTCGACGGCTACAACTGGGGAACGAGTCAGAGCTGGTCGAGCTGGGAATCGCCAGAGGGCATCTACAGTGGAATGCTTGATCGACTGCGTGATCTCGCGGACAAGCCAGTCTGTGTCGCGGAGTTCGCAAGCAGTTCGAAGACAGCTTCGGGCTACGACCCACAACGAAAGGGTAACTGGATACGGAACGCACTCACGTACTTCGACGAGCGCGGCGTCGACATGTGGTGTTGGTTCAACGAAGACAAAGAGACCGACTGGGCGGTCTTCGACGGCGTTCGGGGGAGCGAAACGGTGACTCACAACGGCGAGCAGGTCAATGCGTACGGGGGCTACCGGAAGACCGTCGGCACGGACGTAACCGCCGCGAACGCAACGATGCCGGAATCGCTGGTGGCCAAACGGATCGACGGCGACTAGAGATACTCGAAATCCTGCGTTCCACCCTCGAAACCGAGCCGTTCGTGGGCCCACTCGAACGACCCCTCCGCCTGTCGGTCTCGAAGGAAGTCGACGATCGCCTCGCCAACGTTCTCGCCGTAGATGGCTCGTCCACCGGACAGTTGGCTCCGTACCGAATCGGTTTCGTACACGTGATCGACCAGCTCGTACATCGCTTCGCCACTCGTCGGTGGCACGAGGAGATTCGTCTGGGCGTCGAACACTGTCTCCGGGCGGTCGGTGTTGTATCGCGCCGTGAGACAGAACGTTTCGTCGATGTGGTTCAGTTCCTCCTGCATGCTCCCGGAGTCGGTCAGTTCGGCGAAACACTGGCCCGAGCGGAGGAATTCGTAGACGTGGGCGTGTTTCTTCCAAAGGCCGGTAAAGAGGAAGTTCTCGTGATCATCGGCGAGAGCGAGGAGACGGTCACGGAGCCCGTAGTTTTCGAGTGCAGTCTGTGTTGCAGTGAGCTCGACAAAATTGACGTTGTAGCCGGCCTCGACGAGATGGATGACACAGTCGATGATGGCACGGAAACGATCCGGGAGTAGATTTGCCCGTCGGTGGATGTCGACGCGGATCCAGTTATCACGAGCCTCCAGTATCGGGTACACATCGAACACCGACTCGTCGAGATTTGCGGCGGCCTTCATCTCGATCGCGTCGACCACCGAATTGCCGACCACTGGGATACGATCGACACCGTCGACCTCGTCTGGATACCCCTCGCGGACGAGATGCTCGCGATTCAGTTGTGTTGGCGCGAAATGGTAAATAGAGGCCGCGGAGCCGATGAACGTATCATACTGCTCGGGAAACGGCTCGGTACGGTTGAGCGACCACTCGCCCTTCCACTGGTCGTCGATGAAAGACGCCGGTTCGGCCCGGTTTTCGAACGAGGGCGACATTCCTCGCAGGCCGGCTTCGTTGTGTGCTACCCGTTGATTCGTCGCGAACATCCACGCTTGTGGGACGATCCCGGCAGCGAGCGTGTCACCGTGAACAAGCGGTAAGACTGTCGTGTCAGGGTACTGCTCGTCGAGATAGCTGGCAACCGATTCGATCCGCGTCATCAGCTCCGCAGTCTTCTGTGAGAGCCCGCCACGGATTCCAAGGTCGACAGCGACGCTGTCATCAATGTCGTACTCGGCGAGACCGTGGCCGAGGAGATCGTCGTGGTGCTGACCGGTGTGCAACACGAAACACGGGAAACCACGACGGCGCGCGGCCATAACGACTGGGGCTTGCTTGTAGAAGTCAGGTTTGGTCGCGGTCACGACCGCCAACACGAAGTCACTGGCCGTCATCTGTTTGGCGAGTCGGTCGTCGTAAACCGTGATGTCGTCCATCTCGATTCATATACGCTCACCGTGAGATAGTAAGTGTTGATATGCAGTATCCGATCGTAGTGCTGGCCACGAAACGCTCGTCTAGTGGAGATCGTCGCGCCGCTTGACCGGTACGCCAAGCTTGATCGGGATGGTTTGCTTGGCCTCCATCATCATACTCGTATGTGGAAAGAGTTTCATATGATCAGGAGTCACTCAGCCGTCACCGCGAAACTTGTCGGTTGATGGGCTTTCGGGAGGTCGACGCGCTCCTCCCCTCCCGACTCGCACCCTTACTTTGTTCGGTCACTCCTTGAAGAAGGGGCATCCGCGTTGTTCCGCATAGGTGAACTCCCGACACGCGAGTCACAGTCGTCTTGACTCGGTGAGCGACACGCAGAGAGTGGTTCGTGCATTCTCACCCGTTGATAGTCGTTTCACAATCGGATTTTTCGCCCGCAAGGGAGACGATGTACTACTCGTGAATACGAGTGTGAACCGGATCACCGCTACCGCGCACGCACAAACGACCCAAGGGATAATCACCGAAACCCGCCGTAGAGGGACTGAGAACCGCCTTGAAGCGTTTTTGGGGATTTATTCAATCGGTTGATAGTATCGTACGAACGAGACAACTCGAACCGGCCAAAAGTTCACACACGGTTTTCGTCGGGCGGTTTTCTCTCAGTGTGAAGTTTGCAGGTGATATCGCCGATCGTCCAGCGGTTGTGTGCGTTGACTGACCGATAGTAAGTGATGGCTAAACAGGCTTCTAAGAGCGCAAAATGCTCGCTAACGGACGTTTCGAATTTGGACACATTGTCCGATGGTCCCTTCTGAAGGGGGCATCCAATGCCCGAACCGGTTTTCACACTCGGTTCGATTCACCCGTATCAGTGCTTCTTGCGGGGATTGAGGCCGATTGTGAACTCTGGACTAGTCGCTTAGCGGCCAGTAGAGAAACGCTCGAGCCGTGTCAGCTGGTGAATCCGTGTGTGAACGCGGAGTGCCAAATGTAGTTCCCAAACATCATATTGATTAGTGCTTCCAACCGAACACTAGAGGCCCACAGACGACGTTCGCCTCAAACCCATACTTACAGAACTAGTCTGAGCGGCTGACTACACATTGTTATCTATAGGGATCCATCGTAATTTCCAGAGAAGAATCTCCGACAATCGACAATGGTCACAGTCACCGACAGGGGAACCATGAGAAGTTCACTGGAACTCTATAGTATCTCACGAAGGAATTCGACAGGATAGATGGCAGTCAGGCCGGGTGTCTCGATGCGAAACTGCTGGGGCGGCGTGTTCTTGCTGTAGGCCTTTTCGATCCGCGGCTCGCCATCGAGTGGATCGTTGAGTACGTCGAGCACGTCATGGCCACCATCACGCGTCATGACGACCCAAATCGCTTCTTCAGGATCACACGCAGCCATCTTATCGAAGTCATCGGGGACGGCCGTGTGGATATCGTGATTGATGCGCTCCGCCTCGACCGTGACGACGATCTCGTCGTTTGCATCGAGACCCGCGAGGTCGAGGCGGCGCTGGTCGTCGACATCGTAGTAGGGGAAAACCTCGACGACGGTCGATTCGGGATCACGCACGTATTTGGCCTCGAGATACTGCCGGGCAACCTCGACGGCGAAGACATGCTGGCTCGACTCTTCGAGGTCGCCCTGTCCGTGACCGTAGTCGACACCCTGGCGGTAGCTCTCTCCGAGTACTTTTCGTCCGGCCACCGTCACGGTGAACAGCCGATGAGGGTGGTCGGTGTCGTGACGCAGGAGATCGGCATCGAGAAGACCCTCGATCGCCTCGCTCTCGATACCGACGTACTCCTGGAGACGAAGCATACTGTCCCACAGCAGATCGTACTCCAGTTCAGGGTCATACCGGAGTTGCTGGGCGTTGTACACCACCTGGAGGAAGCAGAGCTGTCGGTCGGACCACTCCGAAGCGCTCCGTTCCTCGGGGGTGAGTTTGAGGTTGATATCACAGATCGGCACATCGTGACGGCCGACAGCGCTGAGGTCGTGACAGCAGTCGATAGCTCGTTTCATCCCATCGGCACTCGGATCGTATCGGTTGTCACAGTCGACACACCGGAGGGCGTGAATCGTGGGATCGTATTCGACACACGCGGGCAGGCGCTTCGTGAGTGGGAGCGCGGTGTCTACGCGCGCCAGTTGGACGTCAGCGGTTTCGTCCGTCGGCTCCGGTTCGACTCCGTCAACCGCTCCAGCTCCAGCCGGAGCAGCAGCGCGTGGTGGTTCGAACGACAGACCGTATGCCGACCGCGTCCATGCTTGCATGTCGATCCGCGCGTCCTCGAACGCCCATCGCTCCTGATTGGCAAGCGGCTGCTCGCTGGCCGGGTGTCCGGACGGAGGTGGGGCGGAACCAACGAGGAACGGTCGTGGTTCAGGCTCGTCGAAGGCAGCCGGGAGCCGCACCAACCACTGGCCGCGTCGCAGCGCTCGTAGCCGATTGCCAACCGCATCCGGATCCATGTCGTCGGTGGCTAGACGTCGCGCGAGTCGCCGGTCGACCGGAACGTTTCCCGTGACGAACGTCGAGATGTTGTTGAGGAGTTCGTCGTACGCACGCTCGTCGGCCTGGCGGAGTTGAGCCGGAAACTGCATCGACAGCGTGATCGAACAATCGAAGCCGCGGGACTGGGCAAGTAAGTCACCGAGGAGATCGGAGACGGCGACGCTCGCCGCCTCTTCAAGGTAGAGGTTCACCAGCGGATGGTCAGCGTCAGCGGAGGCACGTCGGCTACGCCGCCTAAGGGCGGTCCAGAGGTTCGAGAGCACCACCAGCGTCAGGACGCGCTGGGCTTCCGACCGGAGTTCGCCCATATCGAGGATGACGACGACGTCCTCGTCGAGCAGCGCCGCGAGATCGAAAACCGGATCACCACCCCCTGAATCCGGATCCGAGGTCGGGTTCACGTTCGAGTCCGGATCCCGATCCCGATCCTGATTCGGGTCTAGGTCCAGCTCCGAGATCGAATCGGAATGTGGGTGCGAATGCGAGTTCGAGTCCGGTACGTGGTTGAAGACGCTGGCAAGGCGGCCGTCGACGGGGATCTTCTCAAGACGATTAGCGACCCCCTGCATGATCTCGTCGAACGAGCGCTGGTGGTTTGCAACGACGCCACCCAGCATCCGTTCGAGGTCGGGATCGCTCACTGCCGGCACGGTCTGGCGTTCGTGCATCCGGCGAGCGGATTCGTGGAGTTGGCGGTGTGAAAACGCATCGCTCCCATGAACAGGATCGAACTGTGCCTTGAGGAGGTATCGAATCACGTCCGGCGACCGCACCGCCTGCTCGAAGCGTTCCCGGCCCATGATCTGCATGAGGATCTCGATGTAGTGATCGATGACGTCCTCGACGGCGGTCGTTCGAGGGACGCCCGCAGCGAGTTCGTCACGGATATCGAAAAACGAGAACGCGGGGAGGACGCTTCCACAGTCGAAATAGTACACGTCATCCAGCGACTCGAAGCGAGCGTAGTGCGAGCGGAGATACTCGATCGCCATCCCATCGCCCTTGGGATCGATCAAGAGGTCCGCACCCGATGTGGCAGCGTGATTGTCGAGGATCGCCGTGATCACGCTCGTGGATTTTCCCGATCCGGTCTTGCCGAACCATCCCACATGTAAGCGTTGGAGCGACGGGGGCAGCACGACCAGTTCGTCCGTGGTCACGTCGTCGTGCGTCCGAGCGTCGCCAAGGGTGAGCCCCACACCGCGATACGCGTCAAGCTGTTCGTCAGGCGGGCGTGGCAGGGCGGTTCGCTCGCCGGGCGTCGCGGCGACCGCCCGCGTGCCGGTCGCGGTCAGTGCCGGCCCACCGAGCACACAGAAGTTCGGTGCTTCCCGGACGTCGGCCACGATCCCCTGGCTCGTATTCGCCTTCCAAGGAAGGTGTGTCCCGAGGCGTTCGTAATCCGGTGGGTGAAACGTTCGCTCGCTGATCGCCCGGAACACACGATGGCCGGGTGGGAGGGTTCCCGCATGGAGGTCCTCGTCGGTCCGCACCATGCCGTCGAGTTCGTAGGTAGTGCGTCCGACGGCGCTGAACACCGTGGCGAGGTCTTCAGCCGCACGCGTGGCGGCATCAGGATTCTCGGGAGTCAGCGCGGCCGCACGGACGTTGAGATCGAACGATCGACGGGTTTGCTTCGCATCGAGTTCGTCGAGCCGCGTGCGTTCGCTTCGAATGGGGGTTGTTTCGTCGGGTGCGTGTGCTGTGTGATCCGTGTGTTCGTCGGCGGCCTGTGGAACGATCGCCTCCAGCAGCGCGTCGCCGATACGCGCCCCACGGGTGTCGTGACCCTGTTCCAACCGATGGTGGCGAACCGTGGCGGCGGCGGTCCAGTCGGGTTTGGGTCGCATGAGCACCTGATAGACCATCGCGACGGACGTGTCGGCCATCGTCTCGACGACTGCCGTGAGAGGGACGTGATCCCCGCTAGTAGAGTGAAACCGGTTAAAGGGTGTCAGCTGTGTCTGCCAGTCGTTGCGACGCTCAGCGACACCGTGATACTCGACACCGGCAACGAAGCATTCCTCGTCGGCTGTCGCCGTTATATCGACTGCGCCTGTCCCATCAGTGAACCCGCCCGTGCCAGCTAGCCCTCGCTCGCCGCCCGCTCTCACTTCGGAGGTCGCTTTCGCCTCGCCGAACGGCTGCTCGTCCGCAGGCTCTCGGTGCTCGTCCGCAAGCTCCCGCACCGCGGGGCCACAAGCGCATGTGAGGTCAAGCGTCGTCCGATCGAATTCGTAGGTGTCGGGAAAGAGACTCCGCAGCGCGCGTTCGAGCCCGTCGGGATCGTGCTCGGTATCGAGCCCGAAGTAGTACTCGATCGTGGGGACGTCGGCGGGCGAAATGAGGAGGCACTCGATCGTCGGTGGGGTTGGCGACCTCCCAGTGAGGTGCTGCACCCACGAGCCCGTGGTCTGCGTCGATCCCATTCGATGCAGGCGTTCGAATGGACTCTGGATCGACTCGGTCGATAGTGGATCGTCGCTCGGTCGAACGGCGATGTACGATCGGGACCCGGGTCGATCGCCGTCATGCCCACCGTCTGCGGGTTCGTCTTCGGCTCCCGCCATCGTAGAAAGAGGCTCGACGGTGAGCTTTAGTCTTCTTACAACACCCCTGGGTCCCCCAGTGAGGATGGAGCCTCGGGAGATGTGCCTCTGGATTCCCAAGCGGAACGTTCTGGCAAACCGACCGCGATCAGATGCACCCGACAACGGCCCAACGGTTTTCTCGATCGGGGGTTTCGAGGTGGGTATGCGACGTCATCAGTGGGGTGGTCGATGATGCGAACGACCGATGCCTTGGTCGCACTACTCGAGCGCACGGGTATCGAGACGGTCTTTGGCTTCCCCTGTGAGCAGATGGATCCGTACTACGCGAGTATTGGGAGTTCGTCACTGCGGCACGTGCTCGGTCGTAGCGAAGCGAGCGCCGCGTTGATGGCCGATGGCTACGCGCGTGCGTCGGGGCGCGCTACTGTTGTCGACGGTGTTAGCGGCCCCGGCGCAGCCTACATCGGAGTTGGACTGGCCGAGGCTTCCGGTGCGTCCTCGCCGGTTGTCGCGCTAACGGGTGGAAACGAGCGCGACACACGCGGAAACGGCGTGATTCAGGACGGCGACAACGAAGCGATTCTCGACCCCTTCACGACGGCCACCTTTGACGCCGAAACACCGAACCGGGCCGTCGAAGCTCTCGAACACGCACTCAGGGAATCGACAGCTGGTGTCCCCTCTCCAACCCACGTGAACCTCCCAGAGGACGTATTGCGGGAGGAAACCGACCGCACACCCCGAGAGGACATCGATGCGGCCTATCCTACCTCGCGTCCGCCAGCCGATCACGACGACGTTCGTGCGGTCGCCGAACTGCTCGATGAGGCCGAACGCCCAGTCGTCGTCGCCGGGGAAGGCGTCGTCCGCGCTGACGCGACGGCGGAGCTCGCCGAGTTCGCGGAGAGCGCAGACGTTCCGGTGGTCACATCGATGAACGGAAAGGGAGCGGTCGTCGAAACGGAGCCGTATGCGCTGGGAGTCGTCGGACGGTGGGGTTTCTGTCAGGTAGCTAACGACGCGCTCGCGAACGCCGATCTCGTCTTTGGCTTTGGAACTCGATTCGGCGAGCTAACGAGCGTTGGCTGGTCGCTGGTGCCCGAGGACGTACCGCTCGTCCACGTCGATCGTGATCCCGCGTGGCTCGGACGCAACTACGAGCCAGCGGTCGCGCTCCGTGCTGATCTCAAACCCACGCTTGCGGCGCTCGCCGATCGCGCCAATGAAGTCGACGATCGGGCAGCTCGCATCGAATCACTCGCCGCCGACCGAGCCGACTGGCGTAAGGGGTTCGCTGACGATCTCACGAGCGACGACACGCCGGTCAAACCCCAGCGCGTCGTCGGTGAATTGAACGAGCGACTCCCTTCGGAGTCGGTGCTCGTGAGCGCAACGAGTTTCCCCGGCTTCTTCTCGGGAGCCTTCTACGAAACCGAGCGGACGGGGACAAGCTATCTTCAGGCACGCGGCAGCGACGGCATCAACGTCGCGCTGCCACAGGCGCTTGGCGTTCAGGCAGCACTCCCCGAGACACCGGTCGTTGTGATTTCGGGTGACGGCGGTATCGGCTATCACATCGCCGATCTGGAGACCGCTGTTCGTGAGGAGCTTCCCGTTACTGTCATCGTCACGAACAACGATTCGCTCGGCTCCTCGAAGATGAGCCAAGCGGGCAGCTACAATGTCGATGTTTCGACCGACTTCTCTCCCGAGGTCGATTACGCGCAGGTAGCACGGGGGTTCGGCTGTGACGGCGAGCGGATCGAGGCACCCGAGCGCGTCGGTCCCGCTATCGCCGAAGCACTCGACAGCGGTCGACCCACGCTGCTCGATATCGCCGTCGATCCGTTCGCCGCGCCGCCACTGCTGGTGTAGCGAAAGTTCGGGTAGACTCCCTCGCCCCGCTCGTGCTGACCTGCTCGCCGAGAAAGGGGGCTTAGCGCCCTGCACCGCACAGGCTAAAACACCGGATCGAAAATCTCGGCACCGGTCTCCGCGTATCGATGTTCGAGTGACTCTCTGAGCGTATCGGTTCCGAGCATCGATTCGATATCGAACGGTCCGATCGACCCGCCGGAGCCGCGTTTGAGAACGTCATCGATCGTCGAGGGCTCGCCTACACCATCGTTGACGAGACGATGAGCTTCGTTGACCAGTGCCGCGACGATAGGGGTGACGTCGTGTGGTTCGTCCACCTCGGGAACAAGGCAGGTGCCGTCTTCCCACTCGAAGAATCCCTGCCCGGTTTTCATGCCGAGAGAGTCCGCTTCGACCATCGTCTCCATGCGGTTCCGGATTGTCGTCGGTGGAGCGTAGCGGTCGCCGTAGGCCCCAGCGAGATTGTCGACGGTCGCAAGATGGACATCGATGCCGATGAGATCGATGAATTCGAGGGGTCCTCGTTCGAAGCCCACAGCTGTTGCGCCGCGGTCTATCGTCGCCGCCTCGGTTCGACAGAGTTCCCACGTCCCCGCAGACTTGATGCTCGCCGAGAGCCGCGAGAGGCAGTTAGCACGGTGTTCCGTCTTGAGTCGTATCGGCTTGTGGCCGATCCTCGTTGCGACCTCATGTGCGGTGTCGAGGGCGGTGTCGGTCGCGTGGTCGCCCGCGATCTCGACGATATCCCGCTCGATTGCGGGATTCGCGAAGTGAAACAGTACCACACGCTCGGGATGGTCGGCTCCGACAGCGATGTCGCTCGGTGTAAGCGAGGACGTGTTCGTAGCGATGATCGCCTCGGTATCGAGGACTGCTTCGAGGTCGTCCACGAGGCTGCGCTTCAGGTCGAGCCGCTCGGGAACCGCTTCGACGACGAACTCACAATCGGCCAGCGCAGCGAGATCACTCGCGTAGTCGAGAGTGGCGAGTGGTTCGTCCGCCGTCTCGATGTGACTCGCCGCGATCGTCTCCCGCAGCGAGTTACGGTGATAGTTGCGAGCCGATTCGAGTGCATCGGCGTCGATATCGACGAGTGTGACCGGGAAGCCCCCGTTGCTGAGCAGTCCCGCGATATCGCGGCCCATCAGCCCTGCGCCGACCACGCCGGTGGAGGCCGGTTGCATGGTATCACCACTCCGTCGGGGTGCGCTTGACCGTTTGGTTTCCAAGCCGTGTGCGAACGAGGTAATAACACCCGCCGACCACCAGTGCGGTGAGCCAGATGGCGAATATCGTTGGCGACTGTGAGGCGACTAACACGAGCAAGACGAGATTCAAAACCACGGCAAGTACGCCAACAGCACCGATGGTTCGTGGCGTGAGCGGGACCGCCGAGGAACCGACCAGTTCGTGGTTGCGCACGACAGCGATGGCCGCAAGCATCACCGGGATAACGAGGAAGACGCCGCCGAAACTGAGCAGCGAGCCCAGGTTCGCAATTGGTAACGGCGAGAGCAGCATTGCGACCGAAAGTCCATAGATAAGGGTCAATCCCCAGTGTGGCGTCCCGAAGCGTTCGTTTCTCACGGTCAGCAACGCCGGAAACAGCCCGTCGGCGGCGAGCACTTCGAGGTACTTCGGCGTAATGATGAACACGGCGTTCATGCTCGTCGCGATCGCGAACAACGCGCCGCCAAGAACGAACACCGACTGGAGCGTCCCCGGCAGGAAGCGTTCGGCCGGCACTGTGAGTGCTGCGTTGGCCATCGCGTCCGCACCGACTGCACCAACGGCGACGACACCGACGCCAACGTAGAGCACCAACACGAGCGGGATGCTCAGTGCAAATGACTGAGGGATGGCGATCGTCGCTTCTCGGATATCGCCACCGATGTCGACGACGAAGTTCGCACCGAGGCAGACGAAATAGAGGATTCCCGCTGCCGTGACGACGCCGACCGCGCCGCTTGGAAACAGGGGCGTTAGGTTCGCCGTCTCGACCGCCGGCACGCCGAAAACGACAAACATGCCGAGAGACCCGACCAGAATCACGAACATGCCGACCTGTGCCACTGCGGCCGGACGAATTCCGAGGAGATTGAGGACGAAAAACGCCGTGAGAAGCACGAATCCGACCGTGGTCGGTGCGACCGGAGTCAGTGAGGCGACGTACTGGCCCGCCGTGAGCGCATACAGGGGAAGCCCACCGCCGAGCATGCTGATACCAAGTCCCCACGCAGCCAGAAAGGCCAGCGGAACCGAAACAAACCGTGCTGGATAGCGATAATTACCCCCCGTTGTCGGAAAGAGCGAGCCAAGCATCGCCGTTGGAATCAGCCCAAGAATGGCGATTGCCAGCGCGATACCGAACGCGACCACGACGCCAGCACCTGCAATGCCAACGGCCACGCCGGTCAGACTGAACAGCGCTCCGCCAACGATGAGACCGACTTCAATGGCGACGGCCTGTAGCAGCGTTACACCACCACCCTTGGTAGCACCCGGCATACGAGAGGGACGAAGAGTCGTGGCTTAAAGCTTGATACGCGACATGTGGGCTCACGACGATCCGTTCATGGCTCGCCCGCTCGCCGCGTGCCGCCCTCCGCAGCGCTCGGCACCGACCATTCTGGGCTTGCGCCTCGTGAGCTCCCTCCGACTCCGTCGTCGGTCGCCACACTCGGCGTTCCGGGCATCTGGTTTGCCGCCAGCACCAAGCGCGCTTTCGGTTGCGTCGCCCGTGCTCGCTCCCCTGGGTCGCTGTGCCGGGCGACGGACGCGAAACCGGCTTGTGTGCTGGCCGCTCGCTCCGGGTGGGTCGGCGCGCGGACTTGATCGCGGGGGTTCTGAGGGCGCACTCCGCTCGCGCCTCCTTCACAGAGGTGCGACCTCCCCGCTCGAACCCGTCGTGACTGCTCGTCGGCTCGTGTGCAGGACCAATCGCGACGAGACGGTCGGCGGTGATTTTTTCTCCATCTGTTTGGCGAGTCGGTCGTCGCAAACCGTGATATCGTCCATCTTGGTTCAGGTGCGCTCGCCGTGAGATGGTGAGTGTTGATATGGGATATCCGACCATGATATCAGCCACAAAACGCTCGCTCGTTGCGGATCGACGGAGTTTTCCACCAACTCTCAATATGATTTGTATGGTCGCACAGACGATGGATCGTGTTCCGCGAGAGTAACACAGATCATCGCGTCTTCTCAGGCATCTCTGATGGAGGTCACAGATAATGTCTATAGAAGAATTCGTTAGCAGGGACTTTGATGGTATCGCACTCAAACCCACGGAGATCAATCTCAACCAAGTGAGCGTTGGGAAGGTAGAAACCGTGGTAGTGGATTACGAAGGCCGCGAGCACGTTCCCGACTCGACGCTCCTCAAGAGATTCGCCGGAGAAACCACGGTACGCGTCACTACACCGATCCGTGCCGACGGGTTCGACCCATTCGGAGACAACCGGGTCACCGAACAACTACCTCAGAGCGTCGATCGGGTAATCGTCGCCGGGAACCCAGCATACCTCACGGATGACGAACGGCGGCGTGCCATTGGACCACGCCTCGGGGCGGCTCGCGAGGACGCGCCGACGGCATGGGTCGGGACCGAAGGCGTCGAACGGCTCGCGCTAGCGGCGGGTGGTACACAGTTCGAACTCCTCGCACCAACGACCGCTCGCGAGGTACGTGCACTCCGTGCAGCGGGACTCGAGGGATCGATAGCCGTCTATGCACCGGTCGTCGCTACGGACGACGAACAAATACTCCTCAACACACTGGGCGAGTACGTCGCTCGTCGTGGATCAGTCGCTACAGCGCTCGAAAACGCCCATCCAGAAAGCCCACCCCGCACGACCGCGACTGATGGCGTGGCGACCGACGCCACGGCAAGCGGACAGGTTCGGTCGATACTGCTGGATGCAATCGAAGAATTCGCGCTCGTTGGCCGGCCCGAACAGGTCGATGAGCGCATCAGCGACCTCCGCGCTGTCGGTGTTGATACCGTCATCGGCTACCCGGCACGAGGGGCTGGCTGGCTTTGGCACTGACCGATCGTCGCTGGTATTCAACAGGTCCGTCATTCTGGATAGGCAAAGTCAGATGCCGTAAACCTCGAAGTATAAGTGTAGCCCGACGACGAACGATCGCTTACGTTAGAAGTGAACTTGTGACAAGCGTTGTGAGCTACCTCGTCCTACTCAGACTACTGATCTCGTGCGACAGCCACTCCACAAAGCTATCATACGACAGAGGTATCCACAAGACTTATTATATGTCATTCCCAGAAAACATATTACAAAACCTCTAAGATATCTGTGATGTCGATGACTTCCAATCGAACGGCCCACGAAACGGAGACGAGTTCTTCAAGCAACGACCGTGATACTCATCAGTCAGTAGATGTAACACGGCGCCGATTCATCGCGACGAGCGCGGCCGGGGTGGCTGGCCTTGGAGCGCTTGGGAGTGCGGGGAGTGCGGCAGCCGCCTCGGGCGAACATACGCTCGTTATCGAAGGATTCGACTCACAGACCTCCTACTCGTTCACGGTCGGAAACAATCTCGAAAAGAGCACAGCCGAAGGCGCGACCATCGATGACAATGACGAAATCATCGACCAAAGCGCACACGGGCAAGTCTGGGAAGGGAAAGATGCCTACACGTTCGACGGCCCGCTGTATTCGTTTGACTTCGATCGCTCGGGAGAGATCAACGTCACTCTAGATGGGGAACCGGCACGTGTCGGGAATCGACCGGACCACACGCTGCTCATCGAGGGATTCGGACCAGTAACTTCGTATTCGTTCTCGACCAGCGGACGGGCCAAACACAGCGACGCCTACAATGCGACTGTCAACAAAGCCGAGAAAATCAACGACTACGGTGTCACCGGGGCAGTCCAAAACGGGAAGGATGCCTTCACGTACGACGGTGAGTTGCTGTCATTCGACTTCGACCGAGATGGCGAAGTTCGAGTCACGATCGATGGCAAAGCTGCCCACGTCGGTCAACGTCCGGATAGAACCATCACGGTCGTTGCCAAGGGCAGATATGCGGAATACAGGGTTGGATTCGATGGTTCCATTCGAGAAGTCATAGACGCTGAGAGCGGCCAGGACGGCATCAATGAGGACAAGTTTGAAGGACTCCCCGATGAGGATGGAGACCAGACGTTTGACGGCGCCGTCAGTGCGACTGGCTATGACAAATTCACCATCGATGGAGACGTAACTCACACCGTATATCACAACGACAACGCCCCCGCCATTTACTCCAACCACCGTCAAGTCGTGTGACTAAGCGACGACCGAGTGACGAGATACACACGAACTCGACTGAGAGATTCGGCGATATAACTGAACGCAGGAATTCAATGGTGTATCAGATGGACTCCGGTTCCCAGTCGGTTTCTTCCCCGGGCGCAGGAGGAGACCGATCGGAGTACCCTTTTCGCCCAATCGCTCTGTCATCGACCATGTTCAGTACTGCCTGTCGAGCATCCTCAGCCGAGTCGAACTCCTCTTCTTGAAGCGGTTCGAAGAGATTTTCCAGCGTCTGCGTCCCGTCTGGTAGTTTCACCTCGTAGTCACCGTAGTCCTCAATGAGATCGGTGCTTGTCGCTGGATAGCTATGATTGTCGATTCGGTTGGCCAACGATCCGAACTCTACCCCCTGCTCCCGCGTCTTGTCGGTATCTCTCTCCCCCATTGGAGGAGTATTTCCGCTTCTTCACAAAAGATAGTTATGTCTAGTTTCATTTCGAGAACTGATCGATTTGCTTATTGAATTGCGACCTACGACGATGAACCCGATATTGAGTGGTGAGTTGAGGGTCACTCGGTATCCAGGACAACATCGACGATCGACCCAGCACGGACGTCCACAAATCCACGATCCGTGAGGCGGAGTTCGGGAATCACCTCCAGCGTCAGATTGTCGAGTTCCATCACGCCGTCGGAGAGCGTGAGTCCGAGGTCGCGGGCAGCATCGTCGGCCATGACAAGTATTCTCGCGATTTCTACAGAGGATTTCGACGAGAGCAGCCCTGGGATCGGGAGCTCGAGCGTCGTGATTCCCGCGGTATCGTTCTCGGCGTCTTCGAGGCGTGGATCGTACACGCCGAGGCCACCGTCGATCGTCCGGAGATGATTCGCGAGGCGAGCCATCGCCATATGGGACGACCACTCCTCGACGGATCAGCCCAGGCGGTTTTCGGGGATCACGAGACACTTGCCGAGACTGACGTTGCTCCATCGGCGGTTACACGTATCGCCGATCGCCTGGATATCCCAGAAACGGTTTTGACGGTCGAGGAACTGTTCACACATATTTGAATACACATCCCTGTGAACGCGGAGAAGTCCCGATTTGGGGGTAGTAACAACCTCCCTACCCTACCGCTCGGGGCTTAAGCGTGGAGTAGTTCACCACCAGTATCATATATTATCAAGAGCCTGCAGCGAAACTACGAGTGTGTGTCTGTGAGCCCAGTCGTGATCTGGCTACCGCGTACCCGAATACGGCACCAACGATCAGCCGTCGAACCGACCAACGGGGTTTAGCCCGCCCCGCACGGAGTGGCGTTGAATGGCCACTCGTGGCGTGATCATCGATCTCGACGGCACGGTCTATCGTGGCAACACCCGCCTTGCCGGTGCTCGCGAAGGGATCGCAACGCTTCATGATTCCAGCTGTGACGTCTGTTTCGTCTCGAACAACCCAGCGAAATCCCCTACGGAGTTTGCCGCGCGACTCACCGAAATGGATGTGCCAGCCGACGCCGAAGCCGTCGTCTCGGCGGCCAGCGTCACCGCAACGACGCTCGAACGAACGCATTCCGACGCCGACCTGTTCGTGATCGGGTCGCCCGGACTCCGATCGATCCTCGAAAATAGGGACTTTGCGCTGACCGACGATCCGGCGGCGTGTGACGTGCTCGTGGCCTCGTACGACCGAGGCTTCGAGTACGACGACATGACCGACGGACTGCGCGCAATCGAGGCCGGCGCGGCGTTCGTGGGCACCGACCCCGATCGGACGATCCCGACCGCGGACGGCCGCGCGGTGCCGGGTTCGGGCGCGATCATCAACGCCATCACGGGCGTCGTTGACCGCGAACCCGACTGGATCGCGGGCAAACCCGCCGAACGGATGGCCGAGACGGCGCTCACCCGACTCGATTGCGCGCCCGAGGAGTGTCTCGTGATCGGCGACCGCCTCGACACCGACATCGCGATGGGCGAGCGTCACGGGATGACGACGGTGCTCGTCCTGACCGGCGTGACCGATCGAGCAACGCTCGCCACGAGCGACATCGAACCAGATCACGTGATCGACGGGCTCGGCGACATCGGGGTGGTGCTCGACACGATCGACGCCGACTGACCCGACAATTCCGGAAAACGGGTCCGAGGTTCCCGAACGTTTTTGGTGTCAGTCGGTGAAGACGAGGGCGCTATGGCAGACGAAGACGAACTCCGCTCCCAGATGATGAACGCGTTCGAAGAGGCCGACTACCCGATCTCGAGCCCGATGGATCTCGTGCCGGCGCTCCCGAACGGCCCCTCCACCAAGTTCGAGTCCGGCGACTTCTCGATGACCGCGATGGAGCTCAACACCAAACTCGACGGGGGGAACTTCCCCTATGAGAGCCCCGACGCGTTCGTCGACGACATCATCGACCAGCTCAAATCTCAGGACGAACTCTAAGCGCAGGCGTTCTCCCCGTCTCAAATTCCGCGAAGCTTGGAGTTAACCCGGCCGCCATCGAAGGCCCACTATGGCTGGCCTGGTGGCGGCGTTCGAGACGATCGTGGAGGTGTTGTTTCGAACGTTCGGGCCGTTCGTCATCCCCGCGACCGTCTTCGTCGTCGGTCTCGTCGGCTACGCCGTGCTCTTCCTGTTCAATCGATGGGTCGCCGGTCAGTGAGCCACCCATCGACGCTCGCCGGACGCACCGGTACCGGACGACACCAGCCCAACAGCTAAGCAGTAGCGCACCGCTCGTGTGCTATGGTCGAGCCCATGCGCGAGTTCGAGACACCCGATGTCGAGGAGCTTCCAACCGATCTCCAAGAGCGCATCACGGCCGAAAGCGAGGACGCGGGCTTCACGCCGAACGTCTTCCGGGCGTTCGGGTATCGGCCCTCCCATTTCCGAGCCTTCTTCGCCTACCACGACGCGCTGGTCGAGCACACCGCTTTGGAGCGCGAGGAAATCGAGATGATCGTGGTCGCGGTCAGCGGTGCGAACGACTGCTATTACTGCATCGTCGCCCACGGTGCACTGCTCCGGATCTACGCCGACGATCCGCTGCTCGCCGATCAGCTCGCCGCCAACCACCGCGCCGCGGACCTCAACGAGGCCCATCGCACGATGCTCGACATCGCGGTGAAGCTCACCGAATCCCCTGGTACTGTCGACTCGAGCGACGTCGACCGGCTCCGCGAAGTGGGCTTTTCCGAGAAAGCGGCGTGGGACATCGCCAGTGTGACCGCCTTCTTCAACCTCTCGAACCGGATGTCGACGTTCGCCGACATCCGGCCGAACGAGGAGTTCCACACGCTCGGCCGGAGTGACCCCGAGACGAACGAGTGAATCGGGCTGCGGCCGACCGAATCGCTCCCGCTCGCAGCACCGCCCGACACGCTTCGCAAACGGGAAGGCGGACGCCCCCGCCGATCGAACATATGGTATGATCGGTGGTTTCGGTGGCCCGGGAGTCGTCTTTGCTGTGCTTGCGGCGTTCGTCTGGGGTGGCTACCTGTTCGTCATCAAATCGTACTTCGCTGGCTACCCCGCCTCGGTGATCCTCGTCGGAATCAACGTTGCGGCGTTCTGCTGGTATCTTCCAGTTGCCGTTCTGACGACTCCGTCGAACGCACCGCTACTGCCCGGATCGCTGGAGCCGACCGCGTGGCTGTTCATGCTCGGTGTCATCGGGGTCACCGCGCTCGCGACTGGCGCGATGTTTCGTGCGCTCGCCGTCGGCGACGTCTCCTACGTCGCTCCGGTGAGCAAGATCGTGCCCGTCTTCGTCCTGCCACTCGAAATCGTGCTCCTCGACGAACACCTCTCGACCGTTCAGATCGCGGGTGTCGTGATAGCGACGTTCGCGGTCTACCTCATGAACTACCGCGGCGGTGGGTTGCTCGTGCCGCTCCGGAAGACGGTGACGTACCGACCGGCGCAGTTCGCCCTGCTGAGTGCGGCGCTGTTCGGGATCGTCGACGTGTCTCGCCGGGTCGTCCTCCAGGAGTTCACGATCCCACCGCGGGTGTGGGTGCTCGGACTGTTCGGAGGAATGGCCCTCCTCGTGGCCCCTGTCGCGATACGATCCTGGCCGGAGGGCACGCGGCGTGACGCTCCGAAGTTCGTCGCAACGGCGCTGTTCGCCGTCGTCGGCGAGCATCTCACCGCCCTCGCGTTCGATGTCGCCCCGGCGAGCATCGCCTCACCGATCATCAACACTCAGGCGGTAGTGGCGGTTCTTCTGGGGGGTGTCGTGCTCCACGAGGAACGTCTCCGCTCTCGGCTTGGTGCTGCCATGATCGCCGTCACCGGCGTGGCGCTGATCGCCGCGTAACCTATCGTTCCACGGATACTCACCGACCATGGTGGCTCACCGCACGGTTAAGCCGATGGCCACCGTATCGGTGGTATGCAAGAGGTGAAACTCGGACGGATCGCACCTGTTCTCGCTGAGTTGGAGTATCCGATATCACGTGAGGCCGTCGTCGACCAACTGGGTGAAACGACCGTCCTCCTGGCGGATGGCAAGGTGAACTTCGGCGACCTCATCGACGAAGCGAACGAGGAAACGTTCGACTCTCACGACAGCCTTCTCCTCGAAACGATGAACCTGCTCCCGCGTCACGCGGTCGGCGAGCCGTACCAATCCGAAGGCGAGGGCTGAGCGGCGATCGAACGCCCTCGTCAACGGCCCGCACGTAGCCGGATGGTGTGTGCGAGGACGACACTCGGAGGTTCCGTCACGCGTCGAACGGCGGAAGGGACTTTGCCGCGCCGAGTCTTCGACTGATATGCGCGGCCTCGACGACACCGACCGCGAGATTCTCGATCTTCTCACCGACGACGCCCGTCGACCCTACCGTGAGATCGCCGACCGGGTCGATCTCTCGCCGCCGGCGGTGTCCGACCGGGTCGACCGGCTCCGCGAGCTCGGCGTCATCCGCGGGTTCACGCTCGATCTGAATCGATCACTGCTCGACGCCGGACGCCACGTCCTCGTCGAGCTACGTGTTCGGCCCGCGACGCTTGAGGATGTTCGATCAGCCATCGAGGTCGCGACGCCAGTTGAACACGTCTTCACCACCGCCGACGCCCGAATCGTCTTCGACGCCACACTCGACGGGCGTGACGTCCGCGACCTCCTCGCCGAGACGATCGACCTCGACGCAGTGCAGGAGTACGATGTCCGGCCGCTGTCGAGCACGTCGTGGACGCCCCAGATCGGCGACGCGGCGTTCGCGCCCGAATGCGTCGAATGTGACAACACCGTCGACGAGGAAGGGACGACAGCGCGACTCGACGGTGAGCTGTATCACTTCTGCTGTCCGTCGTGTGAGTCGCAGTTCACCGAGCGGTACGAGACGCTCCGTGAGGGCGCGGCAGATTGAGACAACGGGCGACATCTTCACGACGTCACGCACAGCAGAGGGCTATCGGAGACGTCGGCGACGGACAGCCAGCCGATCCCGGCAATCTTCCGGATGGACGATATCCGTTCAACGGGCGTTGTGCGCTGTGTCGGCGGCTTTCGAAACCAAACCGGCCGACGGATGTGGTTCAGTACGGTCGCTTCGAGATTCGTCGTCCGATTGGCTTCGGTTCGTGAGCCACAACGGACGAAAGGTTCACCCTCCAAGGAGAAACCGTAATGGCGCTGCAAGAGATCGACCACCTCGACGACGACGCACGTGACTGTCTCGACAACTGCCTCGAAGCCGCGCAGGTCTGTGAGTGGTGTGCCGACGAGTGTGCGAGCCACGGTGAAGAGATGGCCGAGTGTATCAGACTCTGCCGGGATGTCGCGGATATCGCATCGCTCCACGCACGGCTGATGGCACGCGATTCGGCGTACAGCGAGGATCTCGCCGCAACCTGTGCAGAGGTCTGTGAGGCCTGTGCCGACGAGTGCGAGGGCCACGATCACGACCACTGCCAGGCCTGTGTGGACATCCTTCGCGACTGTGTCGAGTCCTGCCGCCGGATGGCGTCCTAAGGCTCGGATCGTCGTCCGATCGGGTGATCCTCACTGGGTCGGATCGGGTTCGTACTCCGGGCCGACGGCCATCGAGAGCGCACCCGGCCGGACCTGGAGGTCGAGTTCGTGGTGGGTGCTGATCTCGCCGTCGAGGCTGAAGTCGATCGAGCGGTCGCGGCCCACGATCTGGAGGCGTCGGGCGAAGAGTCGATCGACGTGTTCGGTGTCTCGGCCGAGGAGCTGCTGGGCGATCGCCTCCGTAACGCGATCGCTCTGTGGCATTTCCTCGATCACGGTGACGTCGAACAGTCCGTCCTCGACGTTCGCCTGGCCGATCCGATTCGTGAACCGCCGGGAGTTGCCGACGAGCACACAGAGTGCCTCGCCCGACCACGACCACGTCTCGCCGTCGGCGACCGCGTCAATGGTGAGATCGAGTGGGTCGAATGTCGCCGCCTGCTGGACGCCCGTGATAACGAACGCGAGCGGGCCGAACCGTTCCTTGACGTCGGACGTGGTCGCAGCGCTCGCATCGGCGGTCAGCCCCGCGACGCAGGACTTCACGAATGGCTCATCGTCGGCAAGTCCGAGGTCGAGCGCACGGACCTCACCTTCATCGAGCATCGCAAATCCGTGTTCGATCCCCTCGATCCCGAGATCGGTCGCCACGATGTTCGCCGTGCCAGCGGGGAGCACGCCGAGCCGAACGTCGTCGAGCGCTTCAGCCGCCACGAGCCCCTCGATCACCTCCTTCAGGGTGCCGTCGCCACCGCACGCACCGAGCACGCTAACCCCGTCCGCTGCGGCCTCGCGAGCGAGATCGGCCGCATGTCCTGCCTCGGCCGTCTCGCGCACGGAGTAGCCGCGCTCGTCGGCGAGACGACGGACGGTCGAGAGGTGATCGCTCGACCCACTCTCTGGGTTCACGATCACGCGCTTTTCGGCGTCGTCGGCCGTCGCTCCGCCATCGGTTTGAACGGTGGTCGGGGGTCTCATCGTGCTGTCCGACGTTCGTTCGGTGGTCGGGGAAAATAAATGACGGGACTGCCGCTGAAGCGTCCCGGCCGCCGCGACGTGTTCGGTTTTCGACGGTGCGTCTCGTCCGGTGTACTGGTTTCGAGCGGCTATCGAGGAGCGACGACGGAATCGGCGGTCTTTTGGGTCGAACGGACGAACACGAAACGACTGATGACGCCCGACACCGACGCCCTCGACAGACGAACCGTCCTCCGCGGCGCGGCCGGCGTGCTGGCCGCGGGAGCACTCGCTGGCTGTTCCGGCGGCTCCGGCGACGGCGAGTCGAACGGCTCCGGAGGTTCGGGAACCGAAAGCGAGGCAGCCACCGACGGAGATACGGCGACTGAAACCACGGAAACCGAAGGGGAAGCCGCGTCCGAATCGACCGACAACGAGTCGACAGGCAACGCTTCCACCGCGAACGAAACCGCCGGAGCGAACGCCACCACGGCAACGAACGGGACAACGGGGACGAACAACACGTCTGCGACGAACGGCACGGCGGGGACGAGCGTCGGGACGGGAGCCGTCGACGAGTATCTTGCCGAGGCAAAAGGATACGACGGCTCGATAGCCGACGAGACCGGCTCGGATGGGATCGAGATCTCTGTCGGTGCCGGCGAGAACGGATTCGCGTTCGGCCCGGCGGCAGTCCGCGTCTCGCCCGGCACCACGATCACGTGGACGTGGACCGGCGAAGGAGGGACACACAACGTCGTCTCCGAGGACGACGGCCCGCTCAACAGTGGGCAGCCGGAGATGGGTGAGGACGTGACCTACGAGGAAACGCTCGACTCACCGGGAGTGTATCCCTACTACTGTAACCCACACCGCTCGCTCGGTATGAAGGGCGCAGTCGTTGTCGCGAGCGAGTAGTACCCGTCGAGCGTCGCAGCACCGACTGCGATCCGGCCTGTTATGGGGCTCGCGACCCTATTATTTCACATATGGACGACGAGAACGACTTCGATGTCGCGGTGGTCGGCGGTGGACCGGCCGGCCTCACGACCGCCCTCTACACCACCCGGCTGGGCCACGACACCGTGGTCGTCAACCGCGGCGGCGGGCGTGCCGCGATGATGCGTGACACCCACAACGTCATCGGCGTCACCGAGGACGTGAGCGGCAACGAACTCCTCCAGGCTGCGATCGACCAGATCCAGGATTACGGCGCGGAGTACCGTCGCGGCTCGGTGACGAACGTCGAGGCGACCGACGGTCCGCGTCGGTTCCGAGTCGAGACGGGCGACGACGAGATTGCGGTCGATCGCGTAGTGCTCGCCACCGGCTTTTCCGATGCGACTCCCGATCCCCCGCTACCCCGCACCGGCCGCGGTCTCCACTACTGTCTCCACTGTGATGCGTACATGTTCGTCGACGAGTCGGTATACGTGATGGGCCACGGCGAGTCGGCCGCCCACGTCGCGATGATCATGCTCAACTTCACCGACGAGGTCGATCTCCTGCTCAGAGGCCACGAACCCGAGTGGTCCGACGAGACCGACCGCCAGCTTCGTGCGCACCCGGTCGAGATCGTCGACAGCGAGATCGAGAGCAAGTTTTCGGACGAAGACGATCCGGAATGGCTCGGCGGGTTCGAGTTCGAGGACGGGACGCGGCGGGAGTACAAAGGCGGGTTCGCGATGTACGGCTCGCAGTACAACAACGGCCTCGCGGCTGATCTCGGCTGCGATCTCACCGACGACGGCACGGTAGCGGTCGACGACCACGGTCGGACCTCGATCGAGGGGGTCTTCGCGGTCGGCGACCTCACACCGGGCCACAACCAGATCCCGGTGGCGATGGGCCAAGGGGCGAAAGCCGGCATCGCCATCCACTACGACCTCCGTCGGTTCCCGATGAGCCCTGAGGAGATCGAAGCTGCCGGCGGCGTCGACGACGAGGACGTCCCAGCGGTGTCGGCCGACCTGCGATCGAGTTCTGCCTCACACGCCGCCAGCGACGACTGATCGCCACGGTAGGCCGAATCGTTGGGACGAATCGACACCGCGGGTGGTATGTGGACGGGGGCAGTAGTAAGAATATGCAGGCCGAGTGCGACGGCGATCGGAGCCCGAGCCGACGAGCGCGCGACGAACGGATCGAGGGGCGCGAGGAGCGGTCGCGATGAAACGGATTCAGCTCGGTAACGCCGTGTTCGAAGGGCTGAACAACAGCTACGTGCTCGGAACAGAGCCGGACGCGAAGACGACGTTGATCGATACGGGCGTCGCCACGCCGGACGTCCGCGAGCAGTTGGCCGAAGGACTCACCGAACACGATCTCGCCTTTGCGGATGTCGACGAAGTGCTCCTTACTCACTGGCACGAGGACCACGTCGGGCTCGCGGGGACGATCCAGGATGCCGGCGGCGCGACGGTCCGCGTTCACGCCGACGACGCGCCGTTGGTCGAACAGGACGAAGAGGCGTGGTCGGCGATGAACGAGCGCCAGCGTGACCTTCTCGACGAATGGGGGCTGCCCGACGCGCCGCGCGAGGAACTCCTCGATTTCCTCGACAGCCACGGGGAACTGACCGGTCCCGCGCCGACCGTCGAGCCGTTCACCGACGGCGCACGGTTCGAGACGGCTGCGGGTACGCTCGAAGGGATTCATCTCCCAGGACACGCCGCCGGTCTCTCGGGGTTCGCCCTCGACGGCGATCAGGGTCGAGAACTGTTCAGCGGCGACGCACTGCTCCCACACTACACGCCGAACGTCGGCGGGGCGGACGTGCGCGTCGAGGGGCCGCTCGCGCGCTATCTCACGACGCTCGAACGGATCGTCGACGGCGAGTTCGATCGTGCACATCCGGGCCACCGCGACCCGATCGAGGACCCCGCGGGCCGCGCACGCGAGATCGCCGCTCACCACCGCGAGCGAACGGGACGAGTCGTCGACGTGCTAGCTGAGACGGGACCAACCGACGCGTGGACGGTGAGCGCACGCCTGTTCGGCGATCTCTCGAGTATCCACATCCTCCACGGGCCAGGCGAGGCGTACGCCCACCTCGATCATCTCGCCGCGGACGGCGTCGTCGAGCGGACGGGTCGAGAGTACCGACTCGTGGAATCCGATCCGGATCTCGACGCGCTGTTCCCGTCGATCGCCACCGCGTGAGCCGCTGACTCGGAGCGAGTTGTAGGGTAGCACTGTTTCTCAGAGTTTTCCACATCACAGATTATCGACTCGTTGAAACCAGCGTGCAAGATAGATCCTCTCTATCTCGCATCTGGACTTGGTCGCTATCTCTCGGCCCTTATTGATTCACAGGGTCAGATTCTTCGTCCTCGTCGACAGTCAGTGCGCTCGTGACGAGACTCTTGGTTGCTCGGCGCATCCGCTCGGAGAGGGCCTGATGGGAGATACCAAGCTGATCGGCGAGCTCTTGAGCGTTCACTTCTCGCGGGACGTCGTAGTAGCCTTCCTCAACAGCTGTAGTGAGTGTGTCGTACTGGTGGTTGGTGAGATTGTATTGGGCCTCCTCGAGATCATCAAGCCCGTAGATCTGCGTTACATCAAGCGTAAATCCACTCTCCTGAGCGTATTTGTTGGTCGCCGAAAGCCCGCTTCGCTCGGGGAAGAACACGCGGAGATGCCACTCGCCGTCGGTCGCGGTGGCCTCTTGGACGGTTGCACCCTGTCCCTGGACCATATAACCGATGATCTGAGCGGTATCGCCCCACACCATTCGGTAAAAGCGTTCACCCTCGACTTCGGCAAGTAACTCGATCTCTTCAACGCTCGGATCGGCTTCGAGTACCTCGGTCAATTCGTCGAACTCCCCGTATGTCGCCCTGACGAACGGTACAACATGGGTCGTTTCGTGGGCGACCACGCGATCGATTTCAAACACCATGTCCGGCCGGCGTTCGAGCGTCTCGCAGAGCGCGAACTCATTTGTCGGGATGCTGAACTCGGCGATCGTCGACATGAATTGGAGTGTGGAGGCTTGCAGATGAAGGTGTTGACTCGGAGACGGGCTATAATCTGTTTCGGGACGACTGCACACAGTTGCAGCTTCAGAAATTCGCGATCCTGGTCCTGCTGATCGAATAGCCGGGTACCTCGATTTCGATGTGCAACAATGAGGGGCTTTCTCGCCAATTTCACCCTGAAATCCGACTGATAACCGTGAATTAAGCGGATTCTGGCAAGTGGACAGTGAGTCGTCCGAGCAGACCACTGTTGGCAAATCGATGTGCAAGATATGCGCTCTGTATCCAGCACGCCACTCTTGTCCGTCGTCCCGACTATCGGTGTCGTCTTGGACGCTCAATCGATCACACGCCGGAAACGCTCATAGCCTACGCTTACCGGTCTGTTGGCACTGAAAATTCGAACCGTTGGTTGTCGCTCTGGCTTACAGTCGGGTGAGGTTGCTCGCTCGCGGCCCCTTCTGAGACTGTTCGATTTCGAACTCTACATCGGTGTCTTCTTCGAGATCCGGACCGCCGATGTCTTCCATGTGATAGAACACGTCCTCGTCGTCATCGAGGTCCGTTTCCTCGTCATCGTCGACTTTGATAAAGCCGTAGCCGCCCTGATCGTTGAAGAAATCAACCGTACCTTTCGTCATTACTCTTGGTCATGGGCTTCCGTCGGGGATAACGCTTCCGAGGGTAGTGATACCGTGACTCCGGTTGTACGCCTGTGGAACGGTCGGTCACACGTACCGTTGGCTCGGCGTTCAGCAGTCAAGTCGGATTCGGGGGCAAGTACTTCCGGTGCGGTCACGGAGTGTATCATGCATCGCCATGAAACCATGCCACAACTGCCAGACGGTCATCGACGAGTATCTCCTGGATAAACAGCTCGAGCCCCTGCGCGAGCTCACGGTTGACGACTTCAACGTCTGCGCGGACTGCGCGACCGTCGTCGCGGATGCATGCGTGAAGTGCGGTGGCGGGGTGTACGTTCCCCGCAACCAATCCGTTACCCCGGACTACTGCCCGGCGTGTCGGTCCGACCTCATAGATCGCACCGGTCACGACCCTGGCTGGACGCGTGATCACGTTCCCACCTGAACGGCGCTCGCTCTCGAACACTATTTTCGTCGCTCCGAGAAACGATAGGATTCAGCCGATTTGACCCTTCCATCCGGCCGAAATAGTTTTGGCAAGCTACTTGCGCGAGCAGGGTGTAATATCTACCATGTGCTTTTTCACATCCATGGGGGTCCGGTTCGCTCTCCCCGCACGAATGGCCTTCAGGCCCGGTGCGGCGTGAATCCGAGCCGCGTCGACACCATCGTCGACCTGACTTACGGGCTGTTGATCGCAGTCTCAGTCGTACTAATCGTTGTCGCGGGGAACGCCATCGGACTGGCGTTCGGGTTTGGAGTGCTCGTCTCCTACGTTCTACACGTCGTCTGGAAGATGGCCCGGTTCGATCCAAACTGGATGACGACGGCGGTCAAGGAAACCGTCGAGGAGACCGTCGACGAGACGGTTGGGGAAACCGTCGAAAAGACTGTCGACGAAACAGTGGAGAAGACGGTTGGGGAAACCGTTGAGAAGACCGTCGACGAAACAGTCGAGGAGAAGGTTGGGGAAACCGTCGAAGAGACCGTAGAGAAGACGGTCGAAGAGACGGTTGACGAGACAGTCGAAGAGACCGTAGAGAAGACCTTGGAAGAACAGATGGCAGCAGAGAGCGCAGACGACGAAGACGCCGAGACCGAGGATCGATGATCAGTGCACTCTTCGTTGTCGGCGTCCTCGTCGCGATGTTCGTCGCCTACAACATCGGTGGGTCGACCACAGGACCAGCGTTCGGGCCGGCCGTCGGTGCTGACGCTATCTCCAAGCCCGTTGCCGCGGGACTAATGGGCTTGTTTTTCTTCATCGGTGCCTGGACACTTGGCCGGAACGTCGTGACGAAACTCGGTACTGAATTGGTCGTCGACACTGGCATCTTCACTCTCGAATCTTCCATCGCAGTGTTGTTTTTCATTGGGATCGCACTACTGGTCGGGAACGTCTTTGGCGTGCCGGCCTCAACCTCGATGACCGCCGTGGGTGCTATCGCCGGTCTTGGGCTGGCCGGTGGCGTGCTAGATCTCGCCGTGATGGGGCAGATCGTCATCTGGTGGGTCGTCTCGCCCATCATCGGTTTCTGGGTCTCTCTGGTCATCGGTCGGTACTTCTACGCACGACTGAACGAGATGGTCGCGATGGAGCGCAGTACGGGGCCGCTGTTCGACGTCGACCGGTCCGGTTCCGTCCCCATCCCACGGCTCCACCGGACGACCAACCGCCGGGAGCTAATCGGGACGGTCACCGTCGTCGCGATCGGCTGTCTGATGGCCTTTTCCTCGGGTACCTCGAACATCGCCAACGCTGTCGCACCGTTAGTCGGCAGCGGTGAACTGGCGATGAACCCGGCCATTATCTTCGGTGGGATCGCCGTTACCATCGGAGCGTTCACCATCGCCCGCCGAACCTTAGAGACGATGGGCAGCGACATCACGGAGTTACCCTTGACTGCGGCTATCGTCGTCGCGTCGGTCTCCTCGACGCTAGTCGTCTTCCTCTCAGCGCTTGGCATCCCCGCGAGCTTCGTCATCATTGCGACGATGTCCATCGTCGGGTTAGGCTGGGGCCGGGCGACCCGGCCGATGACCGCTCCCGAAGTCATTGCCGGGGACGGGGGGCCTCCGGTCACGGTCAACGCACTGGCGGCCGATGAGGAAGGCGAGACGCTTCCGCCCATTGGCGCGGAGGACGCAGCGGACATCCCCAGCCCGGGGGCACTGTTCAACCCCGTGACGACCGCTCGGGTCGTTCTGATGCAAAACGTCGTGCCGGCTATCGCGACGGCTGGTGCCTATATTACGTTCCGATTCGTCCCGATATTCGGGATCTGAGCCAGCTTGGCCTCGTCATCGCAGAATCTGAGTGACAGATGGCGAGCGGCAGCCTCACCCCTCTGGGATGAATGCCTGAGCCGTCACACGCATAAGCCGAACGTCGTCGGTATTGGCCTCCAGCACCAGTCTGCTGAATGCAGCCTCTCTATCTTGCACGGCATTTCTGACAGCCCTCGGAGAGTAAGCGAACCAATGTATGGGTTTGACTGCTAATCCCCATCGAAACAGTCCTCAAAGCGGTCGTTTCGACGTATAGCAAGCAGCTCCGCGGTCGCTTCCGCGTCGAAGCGGAGCGGTCGCCGCCACCACGGCCCCTTTCCGGAATCGTCCGATAGCTCGGTGACGATCCGGTTCGCGTCGGTGCCAGCCGCGCGCCCGCTCAACGGGAGCGCCGTCTCGTACAGCGCCGAGCCGTCGGGATCGCCGGCGAGCAACACCGCAGCGTCGAACGTCTCGCGCTTGACGTGAGCGTTCGAGGCGAAGCGGTCGCGTTCGGCGGGCGTAAGGTCGGGATACTCCGCGCCGGTCACGGGATCGCGCGCGAGTTCGAACTGTCCGATGAGATACGCACCCCACTCTGGAGCCTGCCACGACGCCGGTTCGCCCGCGGTCGTGAGCGTCGCGTAGAAGAAGACGTAATCGCCCGCCGCGAGATCGGCGAGTGGTCGGGCCTTCACCCCGTGTGGATCACCGTAGCTGTACCGGTCGCCGTAGGGGTACTCCGGGAACTCGGGGTCGAGATGCACGGGAGTGTCGAGCACGTCCGTCGGGAGGTCGGTAGCGAGATCGAGATCCGCGTAGGTCGGCACCGGTTCATCGGTCGGTTCAGTTTCGGGGATCGGCACGTACTCGAACGCGCCGTCAGTCCTGATCGGCCCGCGAACGCCCGGAGTATTGGTGTTGGCACCGACGTTGATCGCCACGGCCCGACTCATGGCGTGCTCACTCGTTCCGGGAACAAAAACTTCGCTTTCGCCGGTCATCGTGGCTACTGGTGTCCGCTTCATCGAGCGATTCCGACGATCGAGAGATCGTGCCAGCGGCGAGGTGAGAGGGGTTTCAAGGGCTGGACAGTTTCTCTCGAAGTCAGTGACCGTTTCGGCACCGGTACGGTGAACTATTTATTCGCACGGAGAGTTCATGGGATTTCTTTATGACGGCTCCCTGTTTTGAATGGAGTGTTACGTATGACAGGTCGCTCGTCTCCAGCCGCTGGCCACGTATCGGTGGGGAACGGTACGGAGCCACCGTCGGTCGAGTCGGAGCCGATCACGGCGGCCCGGCAGCGAGTCGCGCTCGACGAACTCCGGAAGTTCGCGTATCCGGTCGAGCTTCGGACGCTCGCGGCGTACGTCGTGGCCGCACGCGAGAACGTTCCCGTCGACACGGTCGGCGACGAAGTACGCGAGCGGACTGCCATCCGCCTCCACCATATCGATATCCCCGTGCTGATCGACGCCAGACTCGTCGACTACGACCCCGAAAGTCGGATGGCGGTCCGTCTCGACGCCCACGCGGACGATCGATACACGGGTGTCGAGAGCGACTCGCGTCGGTACGATGTCGCCTGACCGGAGACGAGTCGCTCGAACACTCGTTTCGAGCACGCGAGTGTGCACCCGATCGAACCACGCCCGCTAAGTGGCCCCGAAACCAAGACGCGCGTATGCACTACCGCGAACTCGGCGATTCCGGCGTCGAGGTGAGCGAGGTGGGCTTCGGCGCGTGGACCGTCGGCACCGACTGGTGGGGTGATCGGAGCGAACAGGAAGGAATCGAGATGCTCCAGCACGCGTTCGATCGGGGCGTCACCTTCTTCGACACCGGCGACGTGTACGGCCACGGCCGTTCGGAAGAACTGGTCGGCGAAGCGCTCGCCGACGTTCGCGACGAGGTCGCCATCGCCACCAAAGTCGGCTACGATTTCTACAACAACCCGCAGGCGGGCCACGGTGAACTGCCGAAGGAGATGGATGCGGAGTACCTCCACACCGCAGTCGAGCGGAGTCTGGAGCGCCTCGACACCGAGTACGTCGATCTCCTCCAGCTCCACAACGCGAACGTCGACGAGGTAGACGAGGACCTGCTCGAAGCGCTCGACGAACTCCGCGAATCCGGGAAAGTCGAGGCGATCGGCTGGGCGCTCGGCCCCTCGATCGGGTGGCTCGCGGAGGGCGACGCCGCGATCGAGAACGAGTTCGACGCGATCCAGGTCGTTTTCAACCTGTTCGAGCAGGTCCCCGGCCAGCACTTCATCGAGACGATCGACGACCTCGACGCCGACACGAGTCTGATCCCCCGCGTGCCACACTCCTCGGGCCTGCTGAACGAGCAGGTCACGCCCGAAACCGAACTCGGCGAGGGCGATCATCGGGGGTTCCGACCCGACGAGTGGTACGACACCGGCTGGGAGAAAGTCGACAAACTGCGATTCCTCGAACGCGATGGAGAACGTACGATGGGGCAGGCCACGATCCAGTGGCTGCTCGCCCACGACGCGGTCGCCTCGGTAACGCCGACCTTTCGTACTGCCGCCGACATCGACGAGTGGGCCGCGGCCCCCGAGACACCACCGCTGTCGGACGAGGAGGGAGAGCGCGTCGCCGACCTCTACGAGCGAGATTTCGATATCGAGCGCGACGACGGGATGGCAGGCTTTCGATCCTCGGTCGAGGGAATCGACCTCAACGCGGTTGGCGCGAAGTACGCCGGCGACTGAGCTACCGATCGTTCTCGGCGACGTGTGCCAGTAGCCCCTCGACGAGCGGTGAGGCGATGTAGCGGACCGTACTCCGGGCGCTGTCGTACTCGACGAGACCCCAATCGTCGAGTTTCGGGAGTTCGACGTCGGCGATCGACGTGCGGACGTGTCGGCGGGTCGCTGCGGAGGGTGCTTCCTGGGAGGTGACGTGATCGACGAGCGTCTCGATGGCCATGGTGTCGCCGCTGTGTTCGCGAAGCGCGGTGACGACGGTGCGCCGGCGCGGATCGGCGAGTGCGGCGAACGCGTCGTCGGGCGTCACCGATGGCGTCGTGTCGAAGTCGGTGCCGGAGCGACCGTCGGTCGAGTCGAGCGGCACATCGGACATGACGGGTGAACGGTGGTCGTCGACAGGGATGAACGGCCGAGACCGTTTGGCGTCGTTGTCGCCCCTTCCGTCCGTTTTCGATCATAAACAGTGCAAACGGCGTTCGGTGCGGCGGCGGTGCGGACACGGTTGCGGCGCGGCCGACGGTGCGGCTGCGGAGGCGGTGCGATCCTGGTGGATGAAGGGCAAGCGACCGTAGGAAGCGAGGGCTTCGGCGGTGCTGTACAGTAGCGGTTGCGGAGAGTGCCAGCAGTTCTACCGCGAGCGAACGGAGTGAGCGAGCGGGAGTTTTTGATGAAGCTTTTTGCAAGGGGTTGAGCGAGTCGAAGGCGAGCGAACCCCCCGCAGTAAAACGGTTCAGGTGAGGAAAACGTGGCGCGGCCGGTCCGCGAGCACGTCCTGACCCCACGAGACGGTGTCGGCGAACGCGTCGCTTCGGAAGAACTCCATCGCGTCTTCGCGCGAGCGCCACTGGCTGGCGATGAACATATCGTTTTCGTCCGCACGGTTGACGAGGAGATCGGTTTCGTGGTGGCCGTCCATGTCGGCGAGGAGGTCGCCAACGGTGGCGAACTTCTCGACGAACTCCTCACGGTGTTCTGGCTTCGTGGTGTAGAACATCCCCATCGTGCCGAAGCCCGCTTCTTCGCCCTCCAGCTCACCGACTTCCGCGCGCGAGACGACGCCCGGGAGATCGGCGAGGAAGCCACCGGCGGTCTCGGCGGCGCTCGCGGTGTCCCAGATGCTCACGACTGCCGCGTTGCCACCGTCCGTGCTCGCGGTTTCACCGCTCGCATCCGAGGCGCTTCGCGCCTCGCTATTCGTATAGACCGCGGTCTTGACGTGAGTGTCGTAGTGTTCGAAGTTCCCGCGGAGGCCGTCGACATCGTCGGCGAGGGTTGCGGGCTCGGCCTCGGAGTAGAGCACCATCGCGTGGACATCCTCGCCGTGAGGTTGGCCGGCGTAGATGTCCTCGTCGGCGAGTGCCTCCCGAATGTCCTGCTCGCTCTCGTCATCGTGATCGTCGTCGGAACGACCACCGTGATGGCCTTCGTCGTGGTGGCGTTCGCCGTGTGCGCTCGCGTCGCCGTGATGATGGCTGGTGTCCTCGCCCGTGGGAACTGGCTCGCCGGCGAGGAGCGCGCCGAGGTCCTCCGGGGGGAACCGCCGACCGAAACGGAACCGGCCGAACTCGGCGTAGCGCGAACTCGACGGATCGAACCGCATCTCGTAGAGGAGTTTCTTGATCTGTGCGGGGTCGTCCGCGAAGAGAGTAACGCCCCACTCATAATCGTCGAACCCGACGCTGCCGGTGATGATCTGGGTGACGTCGCCGGCGTAGTCGCGGCCGATGTCGCCGTGGCCGCTCATGAGGTCGCTCCGCTCGTCGAAAGGGAGATCGTACCAGTTGTCCTCGGGCCCACGGCGCTTGTCCATCGGGTAGAAGGAGACGTGCTCCATGTCGGGGATGTCGGGCTTCAACCGGGATTCGATGTAGCGCGCCATCCCGGTGTCCTCGACCTCCTCGCCTTCGAAGTAGTCCTGGGACATGTAGCCCGAGACCTCCGTGACCGAGAGGTAGGAGTCGGTCTGTTCGGTGAAATCGGCGAGCGCCGTGGCCTCGAACCGTCGTTCGGCGGTATCGAGGTGGGCCATCGACGGCCGGAGGTGGAGCACGAGGAGATCGGCGTCGTGGCCGAGCACGCTGAACGTCGCCGACCCGCCCGCGTCGGCGTCCGCGACGGCCTCGTGGGCCGTGAGGTAGTCGATCCCCTCCTCGATCGCGCGCTGGCGCTCACGGTCGGGGGCCGCGCGCCACGCGTCCCAGTCCACCGTCCGAAAGTCGTGGAGCACGTACCACCCTTCCTCGGTCCGCGGTGGCTCTCGTCGGTCCATGTCGCAACTACGGGCCGAACGACAAGGGCGTTTGTGTTTCGACGCCGGCACGGGCAGTCCCAACCGTTTAGCGCCCGTGGGTATCCACGGACAGTAGTGCGATGAGTGCAAACGAGGACGGCCCCACCGGCGCGACGCTCTCCTATCGCAAGATCCTCGAGCGCGAGATGGAGAACGCCCTGAAAGAGATGGACCGGCCCGCGGTCGGGACGTTCATCTCGGGCTTTTCGGCCGGGCTCAACCTGAGCTTCGGGGCGCTGTTCATGGCGATGGTGCTGACCTTCGCGGGCGGGTTCGACTCGACACTCACCAAACAGGTCACGCTCGCCGGTGTCTCCTCGATCGCGTTTCTGTTCGTCGTCATCGGTCAGACCGAACTCTTTACTGCTCACTCCACGATGGCTGTCCTCCCGGTGCTCGACGGCCGAGCGTCGCTTCGTGATCTCGGACAGATCTGGAGCGTAACCTACGTCTCGAACCTGCTCGGCTGTGCGGCGTTCGTCGCACTCATCGCGGCGATCGGCGAACCGATGGGGATCGCCGAGCCGAGCGCGTTCGGCTCGCTCGCGGGCGCGCTCGTCGGTCTTCCGTGGTGGACGATCACCCTGTCGGGAGTCGTCGCGGGGTGGTTGATGGGGATGGCGACGTGGCTCTCGGCCGCCAGTCGCGACACCGTCGGCCGAATCGTCTTCGTGTTGCTCACGACCGCTGCCATCGGGTTCGGGCCGTTCCACCACGCGATCCTCGGCACGACGGAAGTACTCTCGGCGATCGTCCTCGATGCGGGCGTCGCGCCGGGCGCGTTCGTCCCGTTCATCGTCTTCACGACCATCGGCAACGTGCTCGGCGGGACGGTCTTCGTCGCACTCCTCAACTACGGCCACATCGCTCTCGCGGGCGAGGAGAAAGACGTGGACTTCCAAGCGAACGGTATCGAGGATTCCTGACTCCGGTGACTGCACCCGTACGCGCCGATGTACTGCATCAGTCGGAGCGCGATCGACCGATGGCGAAAACGCCGCGCCTATCGAGTGCCGCGTCGGTCAGCAGGAGTAATCGCTGTACTCCGAGGAGAACGGCCACGGCAGCGACGATCAGGACGCCTTCGAGAGGACTCGATAGCAGTCCGAGCGCGACGATCAGCGTCGTCGCACACGCCGGCGGGTGACGGACGCCGAGATGGATCATCCCCATCACGGTGAGTACGATGGCCCCGACGCCGCTGGCAGCGAGTCGGAGACCGGGGAGCGAGAGTGGCGCGATCTCGCTCGTCACGACGATACCGCCGGCGAAGAGGTGGTAGGTAGCGAGGCCGGTGACGACGCCGATCGCGTGGCTCACGACCACTCGCCGGGTGTCGCTCGCCTCGCTCTCGGGGAAGGTGGCGAGAACGAACGCCGAGGGGCCGAGGCTCGGAAACAGCGCCGGCAGGCCCGTTGCCCACGCGAGCACACCGATGACGGCGATGAGCAGCCCCGTATGGAGGCCCGTGGCGAGCCGATCGTCCATCGTCGGCGGTTCGGTGGCCGGGCCTAAAACGCCGCTGAAGCCCGATCGACGGCGGTCGACTGCGGATCGTTCTCGGAAACGGCCGACACGCGAATCAGGGGACGACGGTCACCGGGACGGACGAGTCCTGCACGACCGTCCCTGCGACGCTTCCCAGCAGGACGCGCGAGACGCCGGAACGCCCGCGGCTTCCCATGACGATCGCGTCGATGTCGTGGTCGTCGGCGTACGCGGTGATGGCGTCGGCAGGCCGACCCTCGACGACCGCCGTATCGAGCGTCGCGTCGTACTCCGCCGCCAGTTCGTCGGCTGCCGCGAACAGCTCCTCGGCGGCCGTTTCGGCGGTGTCGGCGGCCGTTTCACTGTCGCCGGATCGCTCACCATAGCCCGCTCCCGTCGGGTCGATGACGTTCAGTACAGTGACGTCGGCCTCGGGAAAGATCGTGAGTGCGTGTTCGAGTCCGGGCCAGGAGTGTGTCGAGTCGGTCAACGGGACGAGCAATCGTCGGCCCATGATCGGATCAGTCGGCGGTCGGGCATAAGCCTGCGGCAGCACGTTTCGGTCTCAGCCAGCCAACACCGTCGGCCCGAAGATCATCACGACGAGTGCGCCGATCATCGTGAGCGTCACCGCCGTCGTCACTGCGCCGGCGAGCGCCTGCCGACTGCCGATCGGGAGCCGGGAAACCACCGCTTCGGTGCTCGCCCGGAAGATGTGGCCGCCGTCGAGCGGGAACGAGGGGATACAGTTGAACAGCCCGAGGTTGACGTTGATCCAGCCGGTCCAGAACAGCACGTTCGCGAGGGTGAACACGCTCCCGCCGAGGAACGACAGCGGTCCCGTGATGGTGAAGTAGTTCCTGACTGGGCCGACGAAGCCTGCAAAGCTGACGAGCCCGCTGCTCCCCGGAACCGCGCCCGCGAACGGCAGTGAGATCACGGCGAGGAACTGTGCGACCAGCGAGCCGCCCAGGCCACCGGCTCCACCTGCTCCGTCTCCACCGCCACCGCCGAGCAGGCCGAGATACTGCGAGGCGGGATACGACTGAATGCCGAAGTCGTCGACCACGATCCCAGTCGTGCCGGGTGAGATTCTGACGCCGAGGAATCCGTTACCGGTATCGGGGTTCTCGTTCAATTGTACCGAGTAGTTGCCGCGGTCGTCGTTCACGACCGCCTCGACACGCACCCTCTCGTTCGGTTCGGTCCCATCGAGCACGTCGCTCAACGCCGACCGGTTCGGCGTGCGCTCGCCGGCAATACGGGTGACGACAACCGACTCACCCGCAAGGCCGTCGCTCGCGTTCGCGAGTGGACCGCCGGGCGTGACGGTCGCGGCCGCGCCGACGGGCATCGTCACGGTTCCGTTGTCGGTCGAAAGCTGTGCCGTCGATCGGTTTTCGAGCGCTGCGTGGAAGGCGTTCTCGGTGCCGACGGCGGTCCCGTTGACCGCCTCGATCGACGTTCCGGTGGCGAGCGGTCCGTCCACGACCGCGCTGGTGACGACGACCGACCGCTGTACCGTGGTAGTGTTGCCGTCCTGTAGCGAGACCGCGACTGTGCGGTTCGCGTCCGCGAGCGCGGCGTCGAACTCGCTCGCGTTCGCCACCTGCTGCCCGTCGATGTGGGTGATGACGTCGCCACGATCGATACCGGCGTCGGCGGCGGGAGTGCCGTTGAGCGCCCCGCCGACGGGAACGCCGGGTGCGGCCGCGATCGAGCCGACCACCGGGCCGAAGAGGAGGGCGAACGCGATTACCGTGATCGCGAAGTTGTTGGTGACGCCCGCAGCGAACATCCGGGTGCGGTCTCCGCGGTCGGCGCGCGCCTGACTCTCTTCGTCGGGTTCGACGAACGCGCCCATCGGGATCACCGCGAGCAGCGCGAGTCCCATCGATTCGATGTCGATGTCTTCGACCCGACAGAGCAGGCCGTGGCCACCCTCGTGAACCACCAGACCGACGAGAAGGCCGAACACGATCTCGGGCGCGACCGAGAGCGGCAAGAACTGGTTGACGCCAGGGATCACGAGCGCGTCCTGTGGCTGCCTGATTACCGTGGATTCGGGCTGGTTGAAGATCCTGACGGCGCTGAAGAGCACCGCGAGGAAGGAGCCAGCCATCACCACCAGCGCGATCCCGACGCCGACGTTGGCCCACGCCCGCCAGAACCGCTTCGGTCCCGCGAGCCAGTCGAGAAACTCCTTTCCGCGCTGGGTGTGGATCGTCGTGATCGGCCCCGACACCCGAACCGAACTCGGCAGGACGCCCCACGACTGGAGCGCCGTCGCAACGAGTGTATAGAGGAGAAGCCCCGAAAGCACCCACACCAGCGTGCTAACCATCATCCGTTCGGACGGCCCTCGCGGCCATGAGGGTTTGGTTTGCCCGCGTCCTCCTCACCCCACACCGCAGCGCCGAAACGAGGCTACGCCTCACGCCGGAGGCGACGAACCACGAACGCGCGGTCGAGATCGGCGAGGAAGGTGCCGAGCTGTGGCCCCTGATCGGTGTCGAAGAAGAGCCGGTAACCCGCGGCGAACAGGTTTCCGGGATCGAGATCGTGTCGCCGCGCAGTCTCGAAGATCTCGCTCTGGATCGCCTCACCAGCGTGGCCCGCTTCGACGAAGTCGGCGAGGTCATCGAGCGCGGCCTCGGTGGCAGCGTCGAACTCCGTGGCGGGGAGGTCGGCTGCGAGGCGGTAGTTGTAGGCGTTGTCGACGCGCTCGGCCCACGTACGGGCGCGGTTGACTCGTGCGAGCGCGTCCATGACGACTTCTTCGGAGGCGTCCGTGGGAATGTGATCCTCACGGCGCGCCATCTTCTCGCGGAGATCGGAATCGTCGGTCATCCCCAACACGGCAGCGAAGGTGTAGGGAAGCCGGAGCCGTGGAGTCTCGCTGTCGCCGATGACCGTCGGGTAGGCGGCTTCGACCGTCGCCATCGATCGGGCTTCAGTGTCCAAATCCTCGGAGTACGCTCGCTCGAAGCGATCAAATTCGTCGACGAGCTGATCGACCCGCTCGACCGAGAAATCCCGTGCCGTACTCGGATCCTTTGTGAAGAAGTACCGGAGCACTTCAGGTTCGATCAGTTCGAGCACGTCCTGGACCATGATGACGTGTCCGGCCGACGACGAGAACGGCTGGCCATCGAGCGTGAACCACTCGTAGGCCATCGGGACTGGTGGGATATCGCCGAGGACATTGCGGGTAATGTCGGCCCCGCTCGGCCACGAGCCTTCGGCGTGGTCCTTCCCGAACGGTTCGAAGTCCACGTCGAGCACTTGCCACTGGGCGGGCCACTCGAAGCGCCACGGGAGTTTACCCTCGCGGAGGGTCGCAGTTCCCTCGTGGCCGCAGCCCTCGATCGTCTGATCGCCCGCCTCCATGTCAGTGCAGACGTACTCGACGGTGCCCGCATCGAGGTCGATGTTCGTGACGGCGTCGGTTTCGACCACGTGGCCGCAGTTCGCACAGATCGGCCGGAACGGGACATAGGTATCATCGACCTTGTCCTGATACTTTGCGAGCACCCGCCGCGCCTCGGCACGGTGCTGTCTCTTATACACATCTCTNGACCGATCCGCGCTCGTCGAGACGGTCGACGAGTCGCTCGATCAGCGTCACGAAGTGCTCGCCATACGAATCACAGCAGCCGAAGGGGTCCGGAATCGCGGTGTAGGGTTTTCCGAGGTTTCGGCCGAGCGCGCCGGCGTTGACGTCGCCGAGATCCACGACGTTGCCGTCGAGGTCGGCGAGCTTTCGAGGAAGTTTGCGGAGCGGATCGCGGTCGTCGGCGGTGAACACCTGCCGAACCGTATGCCCCCGTTCGCGCAGCGCTTCGGCCACGAAGTACCCCCGCGCGATCTCGTTCATGTTTCCGAGATGAGGAACTCCCGACGGCGAGATCCCACCCTTGATGACGATGGGATCGTCGGGGTCACGTTCGAGGATCCGATCGGCGACCGACTCGGCCCAGAAGTCGTGAGACTGCGAGCCGCTGAGGACGTACGGGTCGTCGATGGCGTCGTCGGCCGTTTCGTTTCCGGTTGGCCTCTCGTCAGTCATTCATCGCCCAGTAGGTCGGTTCGTCCGCGGCCGCTGGGATGATGTCGGTACCGTCGTGGCTGCCGGATTCGACGACCTCCGCGACTCGGTCGGGGTCGGTACCGTCGAGGACGACAGTACGAACGCCCGAGCGTTCGATGATCTTCGCCGCGAGCAGGTCGACAGGAGCGCTCGCGCCGGCGGTCATCTCGATGTCGGCGATCACGTCGACGAGCTCGGTGGCCGAGAGCTCGTCGTAGCGGTGTGCGCCGTCGTTTTCGGCGGGATCGGCGTCGAACACGCCCGGAACGCTGGTGGCATAGACGAGAAGATCCGCACCGGCGTACTCCGCGAGCGCGGCGCTCACCGCGTCGGTGGTCTGGCCCGGTGCGACGCCGCCCATGACCGCGATCTCGCCGCGCCTGAGTGCCGCGCCCGCTGTCTCGTAATCCCGGGCGGGGCGGGTCGCCGCACGCTCGGAGAGCGCCGCGATCAGCAGGCGGGCGTTGAGCCGGGTGGTGTCGACGCCGAGCTGGTCGAGTTCGATCTCGTTCGCGCCGAGTTCGCGGGCGGTGTGGATATACTCTCTCGCAACGGTTCCGCCGCCGACGACCGCACCGACGGTGTGGCCCGCTTCGACGAGGTTCTCGATGACGGCTGCGTGCGCGCCGACGCGTTCGGGATCCCTGGGTGCGAGAACGCTCCCGCCGAGCGAGAGAACGAGTTTCATTGCTGCCGGATTGCCCGGACGCACGCATAAGGGTTATCAACGCCGTCGAAGGGTACAAGCACATTGCGGCCCCCTTTCAGATATGAAGGCTCTCGCCGTCGTCGGTGCCTCGGAAACGGGGAAGACGACGCTGATCGAGCGACTCGTCGACCGTCTCGACGAGCGCGGATCGGTCGCCACGATCAAGCACCTCGATCACGCACCCGACATCGATACCCACGGCAAGGACACCGCTCGCCACCGTGACGCCGGCGCAGCAGTCACCTACGGCGTCGACGACGAGGGCTGGTTCGCCACCGGCGACGCGCGCGATCTCGACGAGATCCTCGACGATCTCGCTCCCGACCACGACTACGCGATCGTCGAAGGCTTTTCCGGCCGCCACCTCCCGGCGGTGGTTCTCGGCGACCGCGACCACGCCGGCCGCGAGCTCGCTTCGGCCGACGATGCCGACGGGATCGATCTCGATGCGGTGTGTACGGCGATCGACGACCTCGAACCCCGCGTCACGCTCGAATCGCTGGTCGAGAAGGTCAAATCAGCCCCAAACGCGGATCGCTCGGGCGCGATCGCCACCTTCACGGGTCGCGTCCGGACGAAAGACGCCGACGACGACGCGCCGACCGAGCACCTCGAGTTCGAGACCTACGAGGGCGTCGCCGAGGAGCGCCTCGCGGCCATCATCGACGACCTCGAAGCCCGCGAGGGCGTCCAGCGCGTGCTCGCCCACCACCGCACGGGCGTCATCACCTCGGGCGAGGATATCGTGTTCGTCGTGGTGCTCGCGGGCCACCGCGAGGAGGCGTTCGCGACGGTCTCGGACGGTATCGACCGACTCAAAGACGAAGTCCCGATCTTCAAAAAGGAAGTGACGGCCGACGAGCAGTTCTGGCTCCACGAGCGCGCGTGAGCCATCGCGACGCATACCACTAGCCATTACCCGGTAATTATATCCGCTACTTAGCCAGGCGAGTCGTGTGACGCGCTCCCGAACTGTGGAGGACGACGAGTGCGCGGAAGAGGAAATAAGAAACGCAGCGCGGTCGATAAAACGTCTAGGCTCCTCTCGAAGCGTCGTGAAACGAGCGTGGGAAGCGACCACATCGTGAAAGGGCCCAAAGCTACGCGAAGCATCTGTCGGCTATAATACATTGGGGTTGTACATCCCGAGTGGAGGCCGACAATGAGCACGACACAGCCCACGGTCGATGCGAACGCCAAGGAACAGCGGCTGAAGACGTATCTCGAACGCAACGCTGCCGACGGCGAGCTCTACTTCAAGAGCAAGTTCATCGCGGACGAGGTGGGGCTCTCGCCGAAGGAGATCGGCGCACTGATGTGCAAGCTCAGCGACGCGGCGACCGATCTCGAGATCGAGAAGTGGTCGTACACCAGCGCGACGACGTGGCGCGTCGAGCCGGCGTAATCGTCCGAGTGGGCTGTTCGCGCTCCCGTCCTGAATCGGGTCCCCGTTGGCGCATCCCGCTCGACGAACGGTCTGTAGGCTTATCCCTGCCCGCCACCAGCAATGGATGATGGACGACAGCGAACCGCGCGCCGAGGGACCTCCACCCGAGGCGTTCGCGGGACTCTTTCGCGTCGCCGAAGTCACCGTCGACGACGGGCAACTCCGATACTACGGCGAACCACTCGTCTCGGGGGAACGACTCGAACGTCGGCTTTGGCCGGTGTTCCGTGATCGGGGCTACGAGGTCCGGCTGACGAACGAACCCCGGCGAGACCCGCTAACCGGCGTCGAGACTGGCGGCAGACGGTACGTCCTCGTCGCCACGCCGCGCTCGACCGGGATCGACGGGATACCGTGGACCAACCTCCTGTTTGCGGCGCTCACGGTGCTCTCGACGCTCGTTGCGGGCAGTCGGTGGTACGGGGCCGATCTCAGCGATCCCACGAACCTGCTGGCCGGGTGGCCGTTTGCGCTCGCGGTGCTCTCGGTACTCGGGGTTCACGAACTCGGTCACTACGCACTGAGCCGGTATCACGGCGTCGACGCGAGTCTGCCCTACTTCATCCCGCTGCCGAACGTGATCGGAACGATGGGTGCGGTGATCCGGATGCGCGGCCGAATGCCCGACCGGAAGAGTCTGTTCGATATCGGGGTCGCTGGGCCGCTCGCCGGCCTGGTTGCGACCTGTGTCGTCACGGTCGTCGGGCTGTATCTCGACCCGGTTCCCGAACCGGCGATCCCGATCACGTTCAACTACCCACCGCTGGTCCAGATACTCGCCGATCTCACCGGGCAGCCACTCACGTATTCGGGCGGCGAAGTCGTCAATCCCGTGGTGTTCGCGGGCTGGGTCGGGATGTTCGTCACCTTCCTCAACCTGATCCCGGTTGGTCAGCTCGACGGCGGCCACCTCGTGCGCGCGATGGTCGGCAAGCGCCACGAGACCGTCGGCGCGCTGGTGCCGGCTGCGCTGTTCGGGCTCGCTGCCTATCTCTACTACGTCCGCGAGGCCGCGTTCAACGCCGTCTTCCTCTGGGTGCTCTGGGGCGTGTTCACCCTCGGCTTTGCGTACGCCGGCCCCGCGACCCCGATCTACGAGGACGGACTCGACGCGAAACGGACCGCACTCGGCATCGTCACGTTCGGCCTCGGCGCGCTCTGTTTCACGCCGGTGCCGTTCGAACTCGTCATGCCGTGAAGCGGCCACCGACCGCCCGCACGCCGGAACGCTTTCGACGGTCGGCAGTCGTGTTCGCTCATGAGCAGCATCGACGAGAAGCGGGTGTACGGGCCGGACAGTGAGGAGGTGGCGCTGTTCGTCGCGAGCGAGACGGGCCTCGCTCGCGTCGCAGTCGTCGGCGCACGGATCGGTGAGATCGAACTCGTCGACCGTGCCACGGCCCACGATCTCGCGGTCCACGACGGTCGGATCGCGGTGGCCACCGACGAGGACGTGGTCCTTGGCACCGACGAAGACGCCGAATCGACCGGTTTCGGTCGGGCAGCAGCTATCGGCTCGGACGGAACGCTCCTCGCCGCCGCTCCCGACGGAACCGTAGCGCGCCGCATCGACGGCGAATGGACACCGGTTAGCACCGTCACGGAGCCGCAGGCGATCGATGGTGAGCTCGTGGCGGCCGCCGATGGCGTCTATCGGTGTTCCAACACCGACTGCCAGCACGTCGGACTCGATGCCGCCAGCGACGTCGCCGCCGCGGGAACGCCCCACGCGACGACCGCCGACGGCCTCTATCGACTCGGTAACGGCTGGCTGCCAGTTCTCGATGGGATGTTTTCGATGATGAGCACGGATCGCGGGACGGCCGAGCCGGGGGCGATCGGCCGGGCACACGCAGCAACCGATGAAACGCTGTATCGCCACGCCGATGGCGAATGGACGACTGTGGATGACGTCGATCGGGAGGTTGTCGATGTCGCATACGGCGGAGCAGAATCGGAATCCGAAGGTGGTGTTTACGCCGTCACAGCGGACGGAACGTTGCTCTCGGAAACCGACGACGGCTGGCGTGATCACCCGCTCGGGCTACGCGGCGTTCGGGCGCTCGTCGCACGGCCGGATCGAAAATCGCGATAGCAGACGTGAAACACACCAGATCGTCTCCGCCAAAATCCCCTCAACGTCATCAACGACCTCTTCAATAGCCTGAGCAGATAACTCCGTGGCCTTCCGTTTTGAGAATTCGAGGAGTCAGGTAGCACCCACTGCGGCAGTGCTGCGACGATAGCAGGCTAGTACTTCTGCGGCATTCAGAGAATTGGTGTTGCACCGGCGACGACGAGGCCGACAGCGACGAGGATGAAGACGACGCCTCCAGCGAGGAAAAAGCGATACGTGCCGCCGAGGTCGTCGGTCAGCTCGGCTTCAGTCTGGTCGGAAATGATGAATTTTTCCCCCTCATCGGGAGTGACGACGACGTCCTCTGGGTGGAGCGGCATCGTGGCACCCTCGTTGGCCCGTACGTGACCGAGCACGTAGGTATCGTTGCCCTTCCGCAGTGTCTGCTCGTGGTAGCGCCGGTCGCCGTGTGCGTTGCCGACATCGATGAGGTTCGTGATCGAGCCCGTCTGCTCCGAGACGCTCGTTTCGCCCTCGACGAACTCACGGATGTGCTGGGGTGGTTCGGATTCGGCGTCGATTGTGACCGAGGGAAACTCTTCGAACTCACACACCACTCCGTCGACGGCAGTTCCCTCGCTCGCGAGACCCCGATCCGATGGCATCCAATCGGTTCCGCCGTCCGCACGGTCTTCGATCGCCACTCGAACGCTGTCCGTACCGTCGTCGATCAGAAACGGGACGGAGTGAACTCCTGATGCCATGATGTTCCACTCGCTGTGATCCCCGTGCTCCGACCACTCCTGTATCTCCCACGCGGCGAGGAGCGTGCCGTCTTCGTTACTGATCGGTGCGACGAATCCCTCCTCGTCGTCCGCTGGTCCGGTCACAGTACCTTTCAGTTCGACCCGGCCCTCGTCGTCGATGCTCCTGATCTCCGTAGTGGGGGTTTCGGTAACCAACTGATGTTGCCTGCGTTTCTTCCAGCCCTGGTACGCCACTCCGATACCGAGCAGCCCCAGCACGAGGCCAGCGCCGATCATGTCCGTACTCATTTTCGTTATCGTTGCCACAGCAATGCATAATCCTATCGCCTGGCACGACTCGAAAGAGGGGTGCTCTCGGCTCGTTACCGAAAACCGGTTTAGGCGGCCCGCGAACACACGCGCATGATCGTTAGCGCCTCGACGTCCCAATCGCTCGCGAGTTCGCTCGCCGCCGAACTCGACGAGCCGCTCGCGGCCACCGAGTACGAGCGATTTCCCGACGGCGAGCTCTGTGCCTCGGTCCCGGAGTTCGACGCCGACAGCGCCGTCGTGGTCTGTGCAACCACTACGAGCGACGCCCATCTCGAAGCCCTCCAGCTCCAGGACGCGGTCCGCGAGGCGGGCGCTCGCGAGGTCACGACGATACTCCCGTACATGGGGTACGCCCGCCAGGACAGCGCGTTCGCGGCGGGCCACCCCGTCTCGGCTCGTGCGGTCGCCCGCGCCCTGAGTACGGGAACTGACCGCGTACTCACCGTGAATCCCCACGAGGAGAGCGTCAGCGGGTTCTTCGAGGTGCCCTGTGAAACCGTCGACGCCGCCGGCCAGCTCGCGGCTCCCCTGCCCGATCTCGACAATCCTGTGTTCCTCGCCCCCGACGCCGGTGCGCGTGAACTCGCGACGACCGTTCGCGACGCACACGGCGAGGGCTCGGTGGATTACTTCGAGAAGACGCGCCACAGCGCCACCGAAGTCGAAATCGAACCCCACGCGACCGACGTCGGCGGCCGCGACGCGGTGCTCGTCGACGACATCGTGGCCACCGGCTCGACGATGGCGACCGCTGTTTCCCATCTCCGCGACCGCGATGCGGCCCGCGCGTTCGTTACCTGCGTCCACCCGGTGCTCGCGGGCACCGCTCGAACTCGCCTCGCCCGCGCGGGCGTCGAAGCCGTCTACGGAACCGATACGATCGAGCGCGCCGAGAGCAACGTGAGCGTCGCGCCCGCGATCGCCGACGTACTTTCGAAATAGTCCGAGCTACGCTCGCGCGCCGGCGAGCGGCTCGATGGCGATCTCCACCGTGGTGTCCTCGACATCCCACTCGCGTCGGTGGCCGTCCTCGACGGCCCCGAACTCGTCGGCGCGGACCTCCTCGGCGATCAGGGCCTCGTGCTCGCGGACGAGATCGCCGATCCGGTCGTCCGCGACGGCGAACTCGACTCGGATCCGTTCTTCGAGATCGAGATCGAGCTCCTTGCGCATCTCCTGGACACGACGGACTACATCGCGGGCGTAGCCCTCGCTCTCGATGTCCTCGGTCAGGGCGGTATCGACGTAGACTGTGCCGCCACCTTCTTCGCCGAATCCGGCTGCGGCGACCGCGTCGGGCGTCTCGGTCACGATCGTCACCATCTCCTCGGAGAGATCGACCGACTCGCCGGTACGGTCCTCGACGGCGGCTTCGAGCGCCGCGAGCGTCGGCTCCTCGACCCGAGCTTCGTTGAGTGCAGTCATCACCTCACCCGCGCGATCGCCGAATTCCGGGCCAAGTAAGCTCATGTCGGCCTCGCCGCTGTAGGCGAGCTCGTCCCACCGGTCGTCGGGGTCGATCAGCTCGACGCGGCGAGCGTTCAGCCGGTCGGCGACGAGGTCGCGCTGGTCGTCGACCGCGCTCGCGACCGCCTCGCTCTCGGCGTCGACCACGACGCGCGTGACGGGCCACCGGAGCTTGCGTTCGGCCTGCTGGCGGGCGGCCGAACCGGCCTCCTCGACCGCGCGCGCGACCGCCACCGCGCGTTCGAGATCGGGGTCGCGGAGCGCCGCGTCGGGTTCGGGCCAGTCACACATGTGGACGGTGTCGAAACCCGAATCACCGGTGAGCGTACCGTAGATCTCTTCCGCGACGAACGGCGCGTACGGCGCGAGCAGCGCGACTACCTCTTCCAGTACCCGGTAGAACGTGGCGTACGCCGCGCGCTTCGAGTCGCTATCCGATTCCTCCCACATCCGCTCGCGGACGCCCTGGACGTAGAACCGGGAGACGTCCTCGACGACGAAATCGAGGAGAGCGTCGAGCGCGCGGTCCTGGCGGAAGTCAGCCCACGCGTCGGCCATCTCTGCCTCCACGGTCTGGAGCCGCGAGAGCACCCACCGATCCTCGCGTTCGAGGGCGTTCTCGACATCGTCAAGAGTCGTCTCCTGGGGATCGAACCCGTCGAGGCGCATGTACGGCAGCGGGAACCGGAAGACGTTCCAGAGGATGTTGAGCGTGCGCTCCATCTCCTCGGTCTCGTCCCACGAGAAGCGCATGTCGTCGCCCTGTGGCGTGACCGACAAGAGGAATAACCGCATCGCGTCGGCCCCGTGGCGCTCGACGATCTCGCCGGGCTCGATCGTGATACCCTTCGACTTCGACATGCCTCGCCCGTCGGGCATGTTGGCGTAGCCGTGCATCAGCACCTCCTCGTACGGAACTTCGCCGAGCGCTGCGGTGCCCATTCCCAACTGTGACCAGAACCAGCCGCGGGTCTGGTCGTGGGCCTCCATGATGAGATCGGCGGGCCAGAGTTCATCGAACGCCTCCGTCTCGCCCGGATAGTCGAGGGTTCCCCACGACGCCACCGACGAGTCGAGCCAGACGTCGAACACGTCCGGGACCCGGGTGTACGTAGTGCCGTCCTCGGTGATGGTCAGGTCGTCGACCGTCGGCCGATGGAGATCGATCGTGTCGGGATCGACGTCCTGGTCGACCCGCTCGGCGAGTTCCTCTCGTGTGCCGACGACGACCATCTCCTCGGCGTCGACAGTCGATCCGTCGTCGGTCGTTCCGTTCTCCAAGCGGTCCTCGTCACCTTCAGGCGTCCAGATCGGGACGGGGATGCCCCAGTAGCGCTGCCGGGAGACGTTCCAGTCGGGCGAGTCCTCGACGAAGTTCCGGAAGCGCTCGTCGCGCGCTTCCGGAGGATGCCACTCGCTGTCCTCGATGTTGGCGAGCAGTTCCTCTTTGATGTCGGTGACCGTGATGAACCACTGATCGGTGGCGAGGAAGACGATGTCCGTGTCGCATCGCCAGCACTGGCCGTAGTCGTGGACGTAGGTTTCCTCGGCGAGCAGCAGTCCCTTCTCGTCGAGGTCCGCGATGATCCCGTCGTTGGCGTCGCGGACGAACTCGCCGGCGTACTTTCCAGCCTCGTCGGTGTAGACGCCGTCGCCCTCGACGGGACAGAACACGTCGAGGCCGAGTTCCTGGCCCCGCTCGAAGTCCTCCTGACCGTGACCGGGTGCGGAGTGGACGAGCCCCGTCCTGTCGACCTCGACATAGTCGGCGTGGTACACCTGTCCCGCACCGTCACCATCGGCGTGGTCGGGTACTTCCTCGGCCAGCGGATGGTCGTACTCCCAGCCGAGCATCTCGCTCCCGTCGAACTCGTCGAGTACCTCGTAGTCCTCGTACCGGCCCTTCTTCAGGACCTCCTCGACCACGTCGGCCGCGAGGTAGAGCACCTCGCTCTCGCCGTCTCTTTCGGCACGAACCTGCTGGTAGGTCACGTCCTCGTCGACCGCGACGAACGCGTTCGCGGGCACCGTCCACGGCGTCGTGGTCCAGATGACGAGATTCCCCTCTCGCTCGCGGAGCGGGAACTGCACGTAGATCGAGGGGTCCTCGACTTCGTGGTACTCGACCTCGTTTTTGGCGATCGCAGTCTCGCACCGCGGACACTGGGTGATCGAACGCTTCCCCTGCTCAACGAGGCTCCGGTCTGCGGCCTGGGCGAACCCCCACCACGCCGCCTCCATATACACCGGTGAGACGGTTTTGTAGGGGTTCTCCCAGTCCATCCAAACGCCGAACGACTCGAAGTCCGACTGGAGCCCCTCTAACTGGGCCTCGGCGTACGATTTGCACTCCTCGATGAACGGCTCCATCCCGAACGCCTCGATGTCCTTCTTGTTCTCGAACCCGAGGTTCTCCTCGACCCGAGTCTCGATCGGGAGCCCGTGCATGTCGAAGCCGGGACGGTCGGTCACGTCGTAGCCACACATCCGGTGATACCGAATGTAGGCGTCCTTCAGCGTCTTGTTCCACGTCGTGCCGAGATGAGCTGCACCCGAAGTGTAGGGGGGGCCATCGACGAAGAAAAACGGCTCCTCGTCCGCGCGGTGGTCTTTCGTCTGCTGGTAGGCGTCGGTTTCGTCCCAGTGGTCGAACACCCGCTCCTCGACCGCGTCGGGATCGTATCGATCCGCGACGTCCTCGAACCTGCTCATGGCAGTGGTATCCGTCCCGGGGACTAAAGCAGCCTCGGTTGGGCAGACCGACCAGCGAGATCACGATCGATAGTAGAGGAGTCATTGGAGGATTCAGTAGTTTTGCGCGAACCCTTCCCAGCAGTTGAGATATACAGCGTACGAGATGCAGGGTGCGTATCTTGCATATCGCCCGCGCTCAATGGTGAGACGAAGAAGGGAATGAGGCTGGTCAGCATGAGATGTAATTTTTCCATACACGCTCTGGTCGGGTGACAGAGACACTAGCGGTCCCAACAGCACTCTCAGTGCCAGATTCGGAGCGACTCTCCTTCAGTGTGCAGCTCCCGTGCAGTCAAATAGAATCAGCATTCGGCCCATTCAGCACTCAGGGGGCGGCATCGCAGAACATCGGACAACAAAGCGGCGACAGCTACGTTGTCTGTCGAGTCGCTTCGACTCGAATGCTGAAATCAAGAGATTCTACGTCAGAACGAGTGGCCCCACGGTCAGCGTCTGCTTCGCGAGCGTTGCGATCCGCAGCACGTACGACGTGAACACCAGGAAGGGTGTGACCGAGATCGTGAACGCGATGCTCACGACCCAGAGCATGGTTTCGAGTCCCAGCAAAGTACCCGAAAAGGTGCCCGGGTCGACGAAGACCACCATGCCGCCGGCCACGATGAGTGCCGGGATCGCAGCGTAGAGGATCGCTCGCGAGAGTTTCACCAACCCCCACTGGATGTACAGCACCTTCACGTACTCGCGCACCGGCCCGAACATCGTCACCGCCTCCAGCATCTCCCGGAACGCCGTGCGCTCCTCGATGCTGAGGTCGTCTTCGTGCTCCTCGCCGAGACGCCGGATGTCATGCATCTTCTGTGCATAGTTGAAATTCAGAGCGGGGGAAACGACCGCGAACGTCCCGAAATCCGCGCCGTCGAGTTCGTCGAGCGCCGTGTCCGCGTTCTCTTCGAGGTCCTCGACGTACTCGTTCACGCGGTCGCGGAGATCGTCGTTCTCGTTCCCGGCGATGGCCTCACGGAGCGCAACTGCTCGTTTCTCGCAGGTCTCGATGAGCCGTGCGAGGAAGACGGGGGGATCGCTCGGTGTGGTGGTTTCGAGCAGTTCGTCGGTGTTCTGGTAGAAATCCATCGTCGTGTCCATCCGGCTGCGCTGGGTGCCGAGCGAGCCGATTTCTTGTGAGAGCACGAGCTGGTTGATCGAGACCACGAGTGTCGTACTCGTGATGATCGCACCGAGTAGTGCCGAAAACACCGTCTCGACCATATCGCTCGATTCCATCATCGATGCCAGCAAGAGTGGTTTGAATAGGCCGAACAGCATGAACGCGACGAAGACGACGAGCGCGAATCCCCCGACGACTGCCCACCGGTTCGCCTCGAGGAGCACCCAGAAGAGGGCCTTGTTCACGTCGGTCCGCTCGCGGAGGGTGTTGGCCGACGAGAGATCGTTCTCACTCATCGTACACAGGCCGTTTGAGCAGTAGCAGCTTCGTGCCACCTTTGTCGTAGTCGATCGTCGCCGTGAGCTCCCAGCCCTCCTCGCCGAGTTCGTTGAGCTGGTCGCTCGGGTCGATCGTCTCGCGCTTGGTCAACCCCTTCGGTGGTTCGAGCGTCTTGTACTCCCACTTCACCGGCCGATTGCCGACCATACGGTACGGACTGGTGGCGCTCAGTTAAGTGGGGGCCTTGCGCCCTGTCCGCAGGTTCTCGCCGACCATGTCGTCGTGAGCACTGCCGCAGGCAGAACCGTTTTTCTCACTCCCCGTGTCGGGTAGCTATGCCGAAAACATCGTGGCGACACGTTCTCGTGGCGGCGATGGTCGTCCTCGTATTCGCATTCGGCGGCTGTCTCACGCTCGAGCCATCGATCACGACCGAAACAAGCGATTCGAGCGTGTTCGACGGCCTCTCAGCGACGGAGCCGTGGACTGGTTCTGGTGTTCGGGTGAATGCGACGCTTCGTTCCACTGGGGATGCTGGCAACGTGACCCAAATCACCGTCATCAAGGCGAACGGACGATCGTTCCAAACGATACCTGTCGATCCCGGCCAAACGACGGTCATCTTCACGGTCCCCGCGAATCAGAACTCGTCGATCGTCGCGAGCAACACCGCCAACTCGACCACGATCGAGACGGTGAACGTAACCGCCGACGGGAACGAAGTCCTATGAACTCGCCGAGGCGGAGGATCGGACTATCGCTGTGAGTCCCGGAGGATCAACGGTTCGATCGCAAGCGTCCGCTTCGCGACGGTCACGATCCGCGAGACGTACGACGCGAACAAGAGGAACGGGGTCAACGTGACAGTAAACGCCGCGCCGATCAGGAACGTGATGTTTTCGATACCGAACGTCGCTCCCGAGGCTGTTCCGGGTTCGGCGACAGTAAGCATGATCCCCGCGACGGCGAGCGCTGGGATCGCGGCGTAGAGAATCAACTGTGAGAGTGTGACCAGTGCCCACTCGAAATAGAGGGTTTTGACGTGTTCGCGCGCCGGCCCGAACATCGACAGCGATGACTTCAACTCGTTGAGAAGGTCGTTTTCGGGCTGGCCGAGATCCTCTTCGTGGTCGTGGAGGAGGCGCTCGACCTGGTAGATCTTCCAGCCGTAGTTGTAGTTCAGGGCGGCGAACAGCACGTCGAACGTGCCGAACTTTGCGCCATCGAGCTGGTCGCGCACGGTTTCTGAGTTGCCGATCAGGCTTTCAGTAAACTCTTCAGTTTCCCACTGGAGCTGGTCGCTATCGATGTCGCTGAGGCCATCGCGCACCGCCTCGGCGCGGTCCTGTGACAGATCGACGAGGCCACGCAGGAACGCCGACGGGTCTGCGGGGCTTGGGGTACCGATCAACTCCTCAGTGTAATCCCGGAAGTCCATGGAGTTCTCCATCCGCTCGCGCTGTTCGCCGAGCGGGCCGTTTTCCTGGGAGAGCACGAGCTGACCGATGGTGACAACAAGCGTGGTGCCGGTGATGACTGCGCCAATCATCGTCGAGAACATCGTCTCGATCGTGTCGCCGGACTCCAGTTGGGGGACCAACGGCGGCGGGAGCACCGTCACTGCGACGACGAACACGACGAACATCGTAACCGCGAGAACACCGGTCACGACGAGGCGATTCGCGCTCAACAGGATCCAGAGTTTGAGCCGGCTCTCGCCAGCCCGCTCACGCATCGTGTTCGCCGTACTGACATCCATGTCAGTGTCGACGTTCGACTCGTCGATGTCGGTACTCACGACGAATCCTCGTCCGTAGCATCGTCTTCGTCCGACCGAGCAGGCCGCTCGAAGACGAGATACTTGGTTCCACCGCCAGTGTAGTCGATGGTTTCGACGAGTCGCCAACCTTCGGCAGCGAGTTCATTCATTTCTGCCTTCGGGTCCTCTGACTCCTTTCTGGTCTCGCCCCTCGGCGGTCGAAGGGTTTCGTACTCCCACAGCGTATCGGTCGACGCGGATCGATGAGAGCTCACAACACAAGTGCGGCTATCAGAGCCAAAAACCCTCGCTGGATCCATGCGTTCGCTCAGCACCGAGAGTTAGGGACCACGAGAGAGGGAGCAGACTCAAGCCCACGTCGACCAGTAGTCCGACCGTGTCCGAGTTCCCGAACCCGGAATCGAGGAACGCTCTCGTCGCCGACTGCCGGCGGTGTCCCGCACTCGTCGAGTCTCGTGCGTGCATTTCGTGGGGCAACGGCGCACTCGACGCCGATCTCGTCGTGGTCGGCGAAGCGCCCGGTGCCGGTACGCCGGAGGCCGACCGCTGGCAGGGCGGCAACTGGACCGGGATGGCCTACACCACGCGTCACTCCGGCCGGAAGATCAGGGAGCTGTTCGCCGACCTCGGCTACGACTCCGACGAGTGCTACTTCACGAACGGCGTCAAGTGTTTCCCCGAAGGTGAGGACGGCTCGAACCGCGAACCCACGGCCGAGGAACGCGCGAACTGCCGACCGTACCTCGAACGAGAGATCGAAGACGTCGAGCCACGGGCCGTGGTCGCGACCGGCAAACACGCGACAGAGAGCCTGCTGGCGACCGAAGACCGCGATCTCGACGGGTTCATCGACGCGGTGCTCGAACCCGTTTCACTCGCCAGTCTCGACACTACGCTGGTGCGGATACTTCATCCATCGTACCAGGAAGTCTGGGTGTCACGACTCGACTATACCCGCGAATCGTATCTCGACGCCATCGGGGAGACGCTCGCTGAGATCGACTGAGGCGCGAAAGACGATCACGGCAGAACGTTCTTGCCTCACCCGCGCGATGGATCAGACCATGTCCACCGACTGTCCGTTCTGCGGGATCATCGCCGGCGAGATCCCTGGCCGCATCGTCCACGAAACCGACACCGTGACCGCGTTCCTCGACGCGAACCCGCTCGCACCTGGCCACACGCTCGTGGTGCCGAACGACCACCACGAGCGCCTCGACGAGCTCCCCGAAGAGCTTGCAAGCGACGTCTTCGCCGCACTCCACCGGCTGACGCCAGCGATCGAGGCGGCGGTCGACGCCGATGCCACCACGGTGGCGTTCAACAACGGCTCGGCCGCCGGTCAGGAGGTGCCCCACGTCCACGGCCACGTAATCCCACGGTTCGAGGACGACGGCGGCGCGCCGATCCACGTCGTTGCCGGCGATCGACCCGACCTCGCCGACGACGATCTCGATCGGATCGCTGACGACGTTCGCGACGCTCAGTGACTGGCCACAGAACGCCTCGGAGAAACAAAACACAAATTCTTAAGTGTATAGAATGTAGTCAACTCTAGCTATGAAATCAAGCGGTAGCTGTCCGGAATGCAACGGGCAGCTAGTCGCTGTCGACGAGGAGACGGCCTGCGACGAGTGTGGTCTCGTCGTCGCGGCCGACGAGATCGACCGTGGCCCCGAGTGGCGGTCGTTCGAGCGCGAGACGCGCAAGCGAACCGGCGCACCGCTGACGCGCTCGCGTCACGACCGTGGCCTCTCGACCGAAATCGGTCGCTCGACCAGACTGACCGGACGGAAGCGCCGACTGTTCGCGCGGCTCCGCCGCCAGCACTCCCGTTCGCGGATCGCCTCGAAAGCCGAGCGCAACAAAGTGTATGCGTTCACCGAGATCAGACGTCAAGTGTGCGCGCTCGGGCTGTCGGACAGCGTCCGAGATCGGGCCTGCGTGCTGTTCGAGTCGGCCCAAGACGCCGACCTTCTCCGAGGGCGCTCGTTGGAGGGGTTCGCCGCCGCCACGATCTACGCGGTCTGTCGAACCGACGGCGTCTCACGCACGCTCGCGGAGATCGTTACGGTCGCGAAGGCGTCGCGAGACGAACTCACTGCAGCCTACGATGCCTTGAATCGCGACCTCGGTCTCCCAACGGGGCCAATCGATCCCACGGAGTATCTCGCGCGGTTCGCCAGCCAGCTCGGCCTCCCACACGGAGTCGAGGCGCGAGCGCGAGAACTCGTCGCCGAGGGTCGCGACCGCGGCCTCGTCAGCGGCCGGAATCCGAGCGGGGTGGCTGCGGCCTGTCTCTACACCGCGGCAACCGAAACCGGCCATGGCCTCACCCAGCAGGCGGCCGCCGAGGTCGCGGACGTGACGCCGGTGACGCTCCGGGCGACCTACCAAGAGCTACGCGCGTGATTCGGTCCGCGACTCACGCCGCCGGTCTCAGGTCGTCCGGAGATGATCGGTCTGCGGTTCGTACACCTCGCCCTGCCGTCGCAGTTTTTCGAGTTCGTGTTCGGCCTTCGAGCGCTCGGTTCCAGTCTCCTCGGCGCGGTCGAGCACCTCCTCGATCGGTGCGCCCGCGTCGTACTCCTCCTCGATCTCCGCGATCAGCGCCTTCACGTTCTTGATTCGGTCGCGCTGGGTCTTCGAGGTCCCGGTCTCGACGATGTCGGCGTCGAACTCGCCGGTTTCGGGATCGACGCCGATATCCTGGAGCTGGGTGCGGACGACCTCGATGACGCGTTCGGCGTCCTCCAGTTCGACCGTATCCGCGAGCCTGACCCGCGCCGACGCCTCCGCGAGCCGGACGAGCGCCTCCAGTTTCCGTGCCGTGACGGGGATCGGCGCGTCCTCGTCGGCCCCCTTCGATCGGAGGTCGACGTAGAAATCGCTGATCGCCTCTTTGGCCTCCTCGGTCATCGTCGGGAAGCAGTTGCGCTGGGCGTAGGCGACGTACTTCCGGAGGAGATCGGGCTCGATCGCGGGTGCGACCGTATCAGTAACCGCATCGACCTCCGATTGGGTGACGTTCGCCGCGGTCTGTTCGGTTCGCTGGGTGTTGAGCTCGCCCGCGTAGTTCGTCCGGAGGATGTGTTCGGCGAGCTCCCTGTCCCGGTCGGGGTCGGGATCGTCGGTGACGGTGAATATCAGGTCGAACCGCGAAATGAGGGCGGGTTCGAGGTCGATCTGCTCGCCGATCGACTCGTACTGGTCGAACCGTCCGTACTTGGGGTTCGCCGCACCCAGCAGCGAACACCGCGACTTGAGGGTGGCGTTGATCCCCGCTTTGCTGATGCTGATGGTCTGCTGTTCGAGCGCCTCGTGCATCGCCGACCGGTCGCCCGCCTCCATCTTGTCGAGTTCGTCAACCGCCGCGATGCCCTGATCGGCGAGCACCAATGCCCCTGCTTCGAGGGTCCACTGCTGGCCCTCGCCGAAGTCGTCCTGGACCGCGCTCGCCGTCAGCCCCGCCGAGCTGCTCCCCTTCCCCGAGGTGTACACCGATCGAGGCGCTATCTGTCGGATATATTGGAGGAGCTGGGACTTCCCAGTACCGGGATCACCGATCAAGAGCATATGCAGGTCACCACGGATCCGCGATCCGTCGGGGAGGTGTTTGGCGACGCCCGAAAAGAGCTGGAGCGTCATGGCGAGTTTGGCCTGCTCGTAGCCGTAGATCGAGGGCGCGATCGAGGCGATCATCTGGTCGTAGATGTCGTCGGCGGTCGAGAGGTCGACGATCGCGCGCTTGTCGGCCTCGTCGATGTCCATGTCCTCGAACTGCTCGTCCTCGATCTCGACCGACACGCCGTCCATGTACACGTCGAACATCGCCGTGGCCTCCCGGCCCGACTCCTGTTGGTCGAGGTGGAGCACGCCGGTCACGCGAACGTGGTCGCCAGCAGTCACCGCCCCGGTGATGTCGTCCTCGATGTGGACGTCGATGTCCTGAGGCGTCTCGCCGCCGCGCAGTCCCTCGGGACTCTCCTGGACCCGGATCTTCTGGGCATCGACGAACTCCGACTGGTCGAAGTTGATGTCGAAGGGGCCCTGGCGCTCACACCCCTGGCACTCGTGGGGTTCCTGGAAATCGCCACCCGTCTGTGGAATTCGAGAGAGCGTCCCGCAACGCTGGCACTCGAAGGCGGCCTCGGTGATCTTTGGACGGACATCGGTCGCCTTCTGGACTGTACCCTGTACTGAAAGGAGCTGTCCGCGGTGGCGCGCCCGGATCTCCCGGATCTCGGTGGTCTCCTGAAGTCCCCTGATCCGGACGTGTGCGCGCCCGAGGCCCACGTCCACAGGGAGGTCATACAGTCGAAGCGCCTCCTCGGCGTACTCCTGGAGCTGACCCGGTTGCGAGCGGTAGTCGTCCGCGAGATCCGAATCGAACCGATAGAGATCGTCCCAGTCGATGAACAGCGACCGCTGCTCGTTGGGGTACTGTCGGGCGAGTTCGCCGATCTCGTTCCGGTAGTAGTTGCGGTAGAACTCCTCGAAGTCGTCGATCAGTTCGGTGTTCTCCGCACGAGCCATCCTTGTTTCTGGATTGTTCGCTTCCGGGTAAGAACCTTCGCAACGTGGAGAGTGAAAGTGAACGTCGAACGTTCTCGAAGAGTGGGACCGCCCGGATTTGAACCGGGGTCACGGGCACCCAAGGCCCGAAGTATACCAGGCTAACCCACGGTCCCGCGTCTCCTCTACCGCCCGGTCGCGAATAAACCCTTCCGTTCGATCGCAGAAGGGATACGTCACGGCCGCGGAGTCGCGGTATGGTTACGGGAATCGAGATCGCGGCGCTCGCGCTCGCGGTCGTCTTCCTCCTCGGTGCGGCGCGGATCGTTCAGGCCGCCCGACCACTGTTGATCAACGCGGTGGTTGGTCTGCTGGTCTTCCTCGTCGCGGAGTGGCTCGGCGTCGGGGTTCAGATCGACTGGCTCACGCTCGTGATCGTCGCGATCGGCGGGCTACCGGGCGCGGTCCTCGTGGTCCTCCTTTCGGTGCTCGGGGTCGCGTTCGTCCCGGCGATCCTCGCAAGTCCGTTCGTCTGAATCCCGAACTACTCCTCCTCGTCGCGGAGCTCGACATCCGCCACCACATCGTAGGGATCAACCCCTTTCCGGATCCCGTCGAGCATCGTGAACGCCACACCGGGTTCGAGGAAGTGGCGCGTCACCGCGCGGCCGAGGGGTGTGGGTTCGAGACCGTCGATGAACCCGTAATCGAGCAGTTTGCCGACTGCGTGTTTCAACGGCACCTCGCCAACCATCCGGCCGGTGAGCCCCTTCGCGCCCCCGCCCGCCACGGTGATGTTCGCGAGGACCTCCTCCACCGCGCTGGTTTCGTCGTAGCGCATCGCAACCGGTTCCATCTCGCCTTTGAGAAGCTTGAAAGCGATCTCGTCCTCGGAGCCAGGCATGCTCGAATGGTAGCTCCCGTCGGGTTCGACGAGGACGTAGACCACGCCGCGGTCGTGATAGTCCGGCCGGCCCGCACGCCCGAGCATCTGGTGGAACTCCTGTACTGTCAGCCATTCGATCCCCATCGCCAGCGAGTCGAAGATCACCTGGGAGGCCGGGAAGTCGACGCCGGCCGCGAGCGCCGCCGTCGTCACGACCGCCGCGAGGTCCTGGTCGGCGAACTGGCGTTCGACCGCCTTCCGGCGCGAGTAATCGAGCCCGGCGTGATAGGGCGCGGCGTCGTACTCCAGCTTTCGGCTGAGTTCGTGACACCGCCGCCGGGAGTTGGTGAACACGATCGTCTGGCCGCGATACCCCTTCGAGGACTCGCGGTCGAACTCCCGGCGGACGAGCTTGTTCGCCACGCGGGCTTTCTCCTGGCTGTCGGCGAAGGTGACGTGGCGCTCGATCGGCACCGGTCGTTCCTCGAACTCCACGAGGTTCGCGTCGAGCCGCCCCGCCAGCCAGCGCGGGTTGCCGACCGTCGCCGAGAGGTAGAGCCACTGCGTTCCGGCTGTTCCGTCGCTGCGGTGACTGCTGCTGGCGCGACTCTCGCAGTAGCCTTTGAGCCTGGCGATCAGTCCGTCGAGACGGTGGCCCCGATCGTCGTCCTCCAAGGTATGGACCTCGTCGATCACCACCGTCCCGATGTCGCCGAGATCCTGGCCGACCCGGAGCGCGTGGTCGATCCCCTCGTAGGTGCCGACCACGATGTCGGCGTCGGGATCGAACCGCTCGCCGTCGCCCCGTACCCGGCTCGCTCCCACCCGGATGGTGACGTCGGCGAGGTGGCCGTACTCGTCGCTGAAGTCCTCGTATTTCTGGTTCGCGAGCGCCACGAGCGGCACGAGAAACAGCATTTTCCCCTCCCCACGGAGGAGTCGGTCGAGCCCGGCCATCTCGCCGATCAGCGTCTTTCCGGTAGCTGTGGCGCTCACCACCAGTTGATCGTCGCCGTCGAGCGCGCCGCCGTGGACCGCGAGGCTCTGCACCGGAAGGAGGGTCTCGAAGCGGTCGTCGAGCAGTTCCTGCATGCCGGGATGGAGATCGAGATCGCCCACCGGAACCGGGTCCACAGCTTCAGTAGTGGCGCTCATCTCGTCGAACTTCGTGAGGTCGGGATCGAGATGGCCCGAGAGCAGGTTCGTGACCCGGTCGAGATCCTGGACCTCGAGGAGCAGCTCTTCCAGCCGATCGCCCGCAGTCGCGCTCACGTCGTGGTGAGCGAGTTCGCGTTCGAGTTCGGTCCGCGCGCAGTCGGGACAGATGGTCTCGCCGTCGGCTTCGATCGCGGTTTCGCTCGTGATCGGCGAGTACCGCCCGGCCGACGCGCAGTACCGACAGGTTCTGACCGTTTTCGCGTCGAGCTGGTAGCCCGACAGCATCTCGGAGATCGCGTCGCGGTCGTGGCGACTCGTCTGTTCGGAAATCCGGATGCGACCGGCGCGGCGCGCGATCTCGACGAACTGGTCGGGACTGCGCGGCTCCTCGCCCGATCCCTCCTTGATCCGGAAGGCCGCGGGCCGCGGTCCGGCGTCGGTCGATCCGAGTTCGAGGCGCGCGCGAAAGAGTCGCGTCCCGTCGCGGATCGCGCTGACGAGATACTCGTCGCCGACGCCGTGGACGAACAGCGTCTCGACCCGCCCGACCTGCTGTGACACGCATGGAGGTATGAGAGAGAGGTATTTCAGTCGCTCGAACGATCGGCGTGACTCCGGTGGTCGGAGTCCACGCTACTCGACGAGTTCGATCGCGTCGTCACCGTTCGGCACCGCGCAGATGAACGCCCCTTCCTCGTCTCCCTCGTTGCGATACCAGTGGACCGTTCCTGCCGGGATCAACAGCGAGTCGCCGGCGCTCACGGTGTGTTCCTCGTCGTCGTCGACGGCTTCTGCTCGCGGGCCTTGCCCGCTCGCACGGCCCGAGGCACAGTGTGCCTCGCTGTCGCCGTCTTCCCGAGGCGTCTTCGACGCCTCGCTGATACCGACCACGTACTCCCCCTCCAGAACGTACTGCTCGTGTTCGACTTCGTTGGTGTGTTTCGGGACCTCGGCCCCGGGAGCGAGCGTGAACCGCCGGATGGCGAAGTTTGGCGCACCGCGAGCTTCGTCGACAAGCACGCCCTTTTCGAGGCCGTCGGCTGCATCGACGGGCTCGTACGCGACATCGTCGGCTCGTCGCACGACCGGCGACGGCTCGGATGACTGGGACGGTTCGGGTGACTCGCTCATGCGACCGCCACGATCGGCGCGGTCAAAAACGTTCGCGGGCGGGGGCGGGCTTAAGATGCCGCCAGCCCTACTCGGGGTATGCCCAGCTTTCGGATCGGCCGCATCGCCGGGATCCCCATCAAGGTCGGTCTGTCGTTCTTGCTCGTGCTCCCCCTGTTCGCGTGGCTCATCGCCGCCGACGTGAATCGGTGGACCGGCATCATGAACGACGTCGTGGGGGCAAACCTCCCAGTGGCGTCGCTGTCGGCGGGCTCGACGCCGCTCGTGCTCGGCAGCGTCGCCGCGATCGGGCTGTTCGTCGGGGTCGTGCTCCACGAGCTCGGCCACTCGCTCGTGGCGATGCGCTATGGCTACCCGATCGACTCGATCACGCTCTGGTTTCTTGGCGGGATCGCCCAGTTGACGGAGATGCCCGAGGACTGGCGACAGGAGTTCGCCGTCGCGGTCGCCGGGCCGATCGTGAGCATCGCGGTCGGTGCGGTGTCGTATCTCGGCTTCCTCGCACTCCCCGAGTCGTTCGGGGCCGCCCGATTCGTGCTCGCGTATCTCGCGCTGGCGAACGTCGTGCTCGCGGGGTTCAATCTCCTCCCCGGCTTCCCGATGGACGGCGGTCGCGTCCTGCGTGCGCTGCTCGCGCGCAATCGCACCCACGCTCGGGCGACGCAGCTCGCCGCCGAGGTCGGCAAGGGGTTCGCGTTCCTGCTCGGCCTCGCGGGGCTGCTCTCTGGCGGAATCGTGCTGATCGCGATCGCCTTTTTCATCTACATGAGTGCCGCCGGTGAGGCCCAGCAGGCCACCACGAAGGCCGCTCTGGAGGGGGTTGCAATCGAGCGGGTCATGACGCCTGCCAACGAGATCCACGCCGTCGCACCGGAGACCTCGGTCGCCGAACTGATCGATCGGATGCTGACCGAGCGCCACACCGGCTATCCCGTCCTCGACGATGGCAAGCTCGTCGGGCTGGTCACGCTGTCGGACGCCCGCGAAGTTCGGGAGGTCGAACGCGACGCCTATCGGGTCGAGGAGGTGATGACCCGCGAACTCACGACGATCCCAGCGGATGCCGACGCGATGACCGCGCTCTCGACGATGCAATCCGAAGGCGTCGGCCGACTCCCGGTCGTCGATCTCCGCGGGGAGTTCACCGGTCTCGTCTCCCGAACCGATCTGATGACCGCGCTGACGATCCTCCAGTCGAGCGAGAGCGCGGCGTCCACACCGGACACACCACGATCGGCCGACGAGACGGTCCGGTGAGCGCGATGGCCCCTCACTCCGTCGGCGTCGTCACCTCGACGCGGGCTTCGAGCCACTCCGCTGCTCTGTCGAGTTCGGTAGGGTCCTCGCCGGTGAGTTTGATCCGGTTGTGGCGGACTGCGGGATCGGGATAGCACCCGACGGCGACGTCGAACTGTTCGCCGGCGGCTTCGAGGTCGGCGACGAGATCGGCCTCCGGGGTCGCGGTGTGGAACGTCCGTGACTCGACATCGCCCCCGAACGAGTCCGCAACCGACTCGAACATCGCCTTCATCTCACCGGGAACGCCGGGGAGCACGTAGGTATTCTCGATCACGCAGCCCGGTGCGAGACCCGGCTCGTTCAGCAGCGGTCGACTTCCGTCAGGGATCGAGGCCTCGGCCTCGTGGTCGAGATCGATGTCGGGGAACTCCTCGCGAACCGCCTTGACCGTGGCCTCGACGTCGGCGAGCGCACGGTCGTCGGGCGCGAGCGGGCGGTCGAACGCCGCTGCAACCGCAGCCATCGTGACGTCGTCGGGCGTGCCACCGAGCCCACCCGTCACGATCACGGCGTCGAAACGCTCGGCGAACTCGCACACCTTCCGGGCGATCAGGTCGCGGTCGTCGGGCACCACGAGAACTCTCGCGACCGTCGCGCCACGATCAGTGAGCTGCCCCGCGAGCCACGTCGCGTTGGTGTTCTGGGTGTCGCCCGCGAGAAGCTCGTCGCCGACGGTGAGAAGCGCGACCTGCATTCGCCCGAACCGACGAGCCACGGACGGATAACCCGTTCGCGTGCGGCGCTCGGCTCACGATCCGGCACAGCCGGCAGCGGGGACAGGATCAAAAGGAGAGGTCGTTTTCCATCCCGTCGGTGGCGTCGTCGAGACCGTCGCGGGTGACGTCCTCGGTGAGCGAGGCGAGATCGGCGTCCGAAAGGATCTCGTCGAACTCCTCGCGGAAGCGGTCGCCGACGCGACGACGTTCGGCCTGGGTTTCGAGCACTCGGTGATAGCGCCGGACGGTCGATTCGGCGACGTCGAGAGCGTCGGCGATCTCGGCGATCGGCTCGTCGTTCGTGAGGCGGTCCCGGAGGTCGCCGAGGGCGAACGGAGCGTCGGTGTCGGCCTCGCGGACGAGATGAAGGTCCATCCGCACGCGGAAGACGTCGCGACGGGAGAGATCGAAGGTTTCGGGATCTGACGCATCGGAACTCGTCCCCTCGTCAGCGTCATCCTCGTCTACTGAATCCGCCGCACGTTCCGCGAGGGCGGCATCGCCCAACCCGTCGTAGAACCCCTCGACCAGATCGGCGAGCGCCGCATCCGGGAGATCGGTGTCGAAGTCGTAGCGCTCGCGCATCGAGGCCACGACCGCTTCGACGCGCTCGGCCGCCGACTCGTCGCGCGCGAGCGACCCGGGGGTGTCCTCCTGGCGCTCGGTGACCGTCGACTCGTCGGTAACGTCGACGAAGATATCACGGAGTTCTTCAGTTTTTTCGTCCATCGTCGCGCGAACGAAGCGTCTGACACCGATCCGTAAAAATCTGCCGGCGGTGTAAACGGCCCGTCGACCGACGAGGCTAAGAGAGTTGACGGCTGGAAGGACGTATCGATGACCGAACCACGCGACGATCGACGAGGGAGGGGACGATGAGCGCCGAAACCGGCGACGTGGAGCTCGTTGGCGACGCAGCCGCGAGCAACCTCGCGCGCGCAGCACTGTTCGCCGCCCTGATCGGCGCGTTCGCCTACGTCAGCTTCCCGAACCCCGTCTCACCCGCCCCGGTCACGCTCCAGGTGCTCGGCGTCTTTCTCGCGGGAATCCTGCTCGGCCCGGTGTGGGGTGGAGCGGCCTGCGGGCTCTACCTGCTCGCTGGCGCGCTCGGCGCACCGGTGTTCGCCGGCGGATCGGCGGGGCTCGGTGTCCTCGTCGGCCCGACCGCGGGCTACCTCTGGTCGTACCCGTTCGCGGCCGCCGCGATCGGCGTCGTCGTCCACGGCGGCACCTCGCTCGTCGATCCGAAATCGGTCGGCCTCGCCCGACTCGTCGGTGCGATGGTTCTCGGCGTAATCGTAATCTACACGTTCGGGGTGGTGGGGCTAATGGTGGTCCAAAATCTCGGTCCCGTCGAGGCGTTCGTTGGCGGTGCGGCCGCGTTCATCCCGGCCGAGGCGCTGAAGATCGCGGCCGGGGTGGGGATCGTCCGGAGCGACGCGATCGCCGCCACGGCATGATCGAGGTCCGCAATCTCGTCCATCGCTACAACGGCACCGGCGGATCGTCGAAATCGGGTCAGGAGTCCACCGCCGACCGGGACGACGCGACCGAAACGAAGCCACGACCGGCGGTCGACGGTGTCTCGCTCACCATCGACGATGGCTCGTTCGTCGTGCTCGCGGGGCCGAACGGTTCGGGAAAGACGACCCTTGTCCGGCAGTTCAACGGCCTGCTCGACCCCGATGCGGGTACCGTATCGGTGAACGGCCAGCCGGTCACGACGGACGTCGTGGCCGCACGAACCGCGGTCGCGATGACGTTCCAGGACCCGCGCGACGGGTTCGTGGCCGCGACCATCGGCGCAGATGTGGCGTTCGGGCCCGAAAACCTCGGTCTCGATAGGAATGAAATCGACCGTCGGGTGGCCGACGCGCTCGCAGCGGTGCGGCTGGACGACCGCGAGAACGAGCGCATCGACCGGCTGTCGGGCGGCGAGCGGGCGCGGGTCGCGATCGCTGGCGCGCTCGCGATGGCACCCGATCACCTCGTGCTCGACGAGCCGTTCGCGGGCCTCGACGAGCCAGCACGCCAGTCGGTGCTGGACAGAATCCGGGCGCTCCACGCCGACGGCACCGGGATCGTGGTCGTGACCCACGATCTCCGTGATCTCGTCGATCCCGCCGATCGCGTGCTCGTGATGAACGAGGGTCGGGTCGCGCTCGACGCACCGCCCGCTGCAGCGATCGGTCGCCTTCCGGACCTCGGCGTGCGCGCGCCGTGCTGAGCTACGAGCCGGGCGACTCGTTCGTCCACCGACTCGATCCGCGGGCGAAGCTCGCAGTGCAGGTCGGGTTCGCGCTCGCGGCGTTCGCTCACACCACGCCGCGCGGTCTCGTGATCCTGACCGCGCTCGCGGGGTGCGTCCTCGCGGCGGCGAGACTGTCGCCGATCGCCGCTCTTGCCGAGGCGCGCTACGCGCTCCCCTTCCTGCTCGCCGGGCCGGCGATCGCCGCCTTCACCCTGGGTCCGCCGTGGATCGCTCTCTCACAGGCGGTCGCGCCGGCGCTCGCGAGCTATCGCGTCCTGCTCGTGCTCGCCGTGAGCGTCGTCTACGTTCGGACGACGCGCGTGCGTGACTCGCGGGCGGCGATTCAGCGGCTCGTCCCCGGCCGTCCGGGTCGTTTCCTCGGCGTCGGCGTGGCGCTCGTCTTCCGCTTTCTCCCCGTACTGCTGGCCGATCTCTCGCGGACGCGCGCGGCGATGCGCGCGCGGCTCGGGAGCGAGCGTGGACTCATCGAACGAATGGGGATCGTTACGAGCGCAGGGATCCAGCGGGCGTTCGGGCGGGCCGATCGGCTGGGCGTGGCGCTCCGCGCCCGGTGTTTCGCGTGGAACCCGACCCTGCCGGCGCTCCGGTTCACGCGTCACGACCTGCCGGCGCTCGGTCTGGCTGCGGCGCTCGTCGGCTGGGCGTTCGTCTGAGCCGAGATCGACCACCCCACGTCCACGCTCGCGCCGCAAGGATTGAAACGGGGTCCCGTGGGGTGCCGGAGCGCACCGGTAGAAACGGGAAACTTGTTGTTGATTTCCAACCAACGTCGGCCCGATCGTCGACGGTGGACAAGACTTAACGCTGCCCGCCGGCTCTACGACGATAATCGATGACACTCGTGCTCCAGGCAGGTGAGACCGTCACCCGAGAGACGTTCTGGCTGATCGGTCCCGTCGGGAAGGCCCTGTTCTATTTCCTCACGGCGCTTGCAGTCACGGTCTTCCTGTATGGGGTCTACGAACGGTTCGCGCGGTACACCCGAGGAACCGAGGACGCTTTCTCGCGGCTCGACGACCTCCCGAATCGGATCGTGAGCGCCGCGAAGACCGTCATCACCAACGAGAACCAGTTCAATCGCGACCTCTACGGTGGGCTGATGCACGCCTTCATCATGTGGGGTTTCCTCACGCTTCTGATCGGCACCACCATTCTCGCGATCGACATGGACGGCTACCAGCTCGTCACAGGGCTGCTGGGCGAGACGCAGTCGTTCTTCGTCGGCGATTTCTACCTGTCCTACTCGCTCGTGATGGACGCGATGGGCTTTCTGTTCGTCATCGGGCTCGGAATGGCGATCTACCGGCGGTACGTCGTCCGGAACGAGCGGCTGTGGGGCAAACACACCAGCGTCGAAGACGGGCTGTTCGTCTGGACGCTCTTCCTCCTCGCTGCCGGCGGCTATCTCGTCGAAGGAGTGCGGATCCTCGCGACCGGCTTTCCCGAGTTCGAGACCGTGAGCTTCGTGGGCTGGTTCGTCGCGCTCGTCCTCCAGGGAATCGGCGTCTCCGAAGGGTTCGCGACCACGCTCTACCCGGCGGCGTGGTGGTCGCACTCGCTGCTCGCGCTCGGCTTCGTGGCGTGGGTGCCCTACGCCAAGCCGTTCCACATGCTGTCGAGTTTCGCCAACGTCGTCACGCGCGACGAGAAGGCCGGCACCCGGCTGCCCGGCGTCCCCGCCGACGCCGATCCCGACGAGATCGGCTTTACTGGGATCGAGGACATGTCGTGGCGACAGATGCTCGATCAGGACGCCTGCACCAAATGTGGCCGGTGTTCGTCGGTGTGTCCCGCGAAGGCGTCGGGCCGGCCGCTCGACCCGCGCGACGTGATCCTCGATCTCAAGAGCTACCGCGAGTCGGTGAACGCTGGCGGCGAAACCAAGGAAATCGTCGCCGACGGTGGCACGAGCGTGATCAATCCGCGCACGATGGAGTCGTGTATGTCCTGCATGGCCTGCATGGACGCCTGTCCCGTCGACATCGAGCACGTCCCGCAGTTCACCGAGATGAATCGCCGGCTCACCGAATCCGGCGAGATGGACGAGAACGTCCAGGAGACCATGATGGACATCTTCGGCCAGGGGAACTCGTTCGGGGACCCCGAGCGCAAACGTCCCGAGTGGACCGAAGAGCTCGACTTCGAGGTGCCCGACGCGCGCGATGAACCCGTCGAATACCTCTGGTACGTCGGTGACTACCCCTCCTACGACGAGCGAAACCGGCGAGTCGCCCGGTCGCTCGCCACCATCTTCGAGCACGCGGGCGTCGACTACGGCATCCTCTACGAGGACGAACAGAACGACGGCAACGACGTCCGGCGAGTGGGCGAGGAGGGGCTCTACGAGATGCTCGCCGAGGACAACGTCGACGCCTTCGAGAGCTGCGAGTTCGACACCATCGTCTGCACCGACCCGCACAGCTACAACACCTTCTCGAACGAGTACCCCGAACTCGACGGCGTGGAGTGGAATCAGGATGGGGAAATCGACGTCCACCACTACACGCAGGTCGTTCAGGAGCTCGCGGACAGCGGCGCGCTCGATCTCAGAGGCACCGAACTCGATCACACCGTCACCTACCACGATCCCTGCCACCTCGGTCGGATGAACGACGAGTACGAGGCCCCCCGAAATCTCGTCCGGCGCACGGGCTGTGACCTGAACGAGATGCCCAGGAATCGTGCGAACTCCTTCTGCTGTGGTGGCGGTGGCGGCGGGCTCTGGATGGACTTCGACGAGGAGCCAAAACCCAGCGAGGAACGCCTCCGCGAAGCCTTGGAGGACACCGACGCGGGGGCTGCGGTCGAGAAGTTCGTCGTCGCCTGCCCGATGTGCATGACGATGTACGAGGACGGCCGCAAGACGGGAAGCTTCGAGGACGAGATCGAGATCGTCGGGCTCTCGGAACTCCTTGCGGAGGCGATCGATGCGGGCGGGGCGGCAGGAGCAACGGCGGACGCAGACGCGGATGCAGAGACGGGCGCGGCTCCGGCGGACGATTGAGGCTGGTGACGGCGATCCACCGGACGGCCTGAAAGTATTTGCCGCGCGATGCCCCCGGATCGGTATGATCGAGTATCGTCCCATCCCCGAAGCGGCCGAAGAGCGCCATCGGGCGATCACGGGCTACGCGTTCGACGCCGGGTCGGGACCGTACGACCCGGATGAACCGATCGACGAACGACGTCAACGACGGTGGGCGTTCGGCGAGGATCGAGGGGTCTTCGACGGCGACGACCTCGTTGCTTGCGGGACCCACATCGAGTTCACCGTCCGACTGCGCGGCGAGTGGCTCCCGATGGCCGGTCTCTCGGGAGTGGCCTCGCCGCCGGACCGTCGACGTCAGGGGTTCGTCGGGGAACTCCTCGAAGCCTCGCTCCGGGAGTATCGCGATCGAGATTGGCCGATTGCCGCTCTCTGGCCGTTCAAACACGACTTCTACGCGCGCTACGGCTGGGCGACCGGTTGTCGGTATCGGACCGCGACCGTCGATCCCGCGGCGCTGTCGACGGTGCGATCCGCCGCGGCCGGCGAGTTCCGGCGGATCGAACCCGAGGAGTACGCCACCTTGGAACCGGTCTTCGAGGCGTGGCTCGACGGCGTGAACCTCGCGACCCGCCGGAGCGACGACTGGTGGCGCGATCGAGTGTTTCAGAGCGACGATACGGAGCGATACTGCTACGTGTGGCTCCGCGAGGACGAGCCACGGGGCTACCTGCTGTACCGGATCCGGAATGACGACGACGGCCGACGCCTAGTCGTCGACGAAATGGCGTCCGCCGACCACGAGGCGTATCTGAATCTCCTGCGCTTCTGCCACGATCACGACTCCCAGGTGAACACGGTCGAGCTGTACGGCCACGATCACGACCGTCTTCTGGACGTCGTCACCGACCGGGACGCGATCGAGGTCGAGATGGCTGCCGGCCAGATGGTTCGGATCGTCGACGTCCCGACAGCGCTCGAAGCCGTCCCGTACCCCGGTGTCGAGGACGCCACCGTCACCGTCGACGTCGACGATCCACACGCGCCGTGGAACGATGCGACGTTCGCGATTCGGGTCGAAGACAACGTGGCGTCCGTCGAACGCGTCGACGCCGAACCGGATGCGACGACCGACATCGGGACGCTCTCACAGCTCCTCGTCGGCTACTGCTCGGCCGAACATGCCAGAGTGGTCGGCGATCTCGACGTGGATACCTCAGGGACCGCCGACGTGCTGGATCGGCTGTTTCCCGAGCACGAGGTGTTCCTCCCGGAACAGTTCTGAGAGGTGCGCCAATCACGACCGTCTCACTCCACGCGCACTGATCGGACGTGGTCGACACCACCGATTCCGACGATGGGTGCTCACGTGAGATCGATCGACACCCAATATCGTGGCAACTGGTAACAAGAGCTAAGCAAGTCGGCCGACATAGTGGCTCGTGCAGGCGTGTTGCCTGTGCTACGCTCGGCCAACACGGGACCACCGAGCGTGGGAGCATACGCGAACCATGGGCCGGGGGAGGGCGACCGGCCCATTTTCATCGTTGAGTCCGGAGTCATTGATCCCATATTGAGATTCAGTACGGAGATGTCGAGAGCATCTACAGGCTGCACGTCTGAGTCTCCACAGAACGGATTAACTATCTGAAGAAGGGACTATCGTATGGGTACAATGCGGGTGTTCAGGGATCTTTACCTTTCCATGGTAATCTGCTTGCCCGTACGTTCGTTCGAGTCTATCGAGCATGACTTCCACCTCAGCCTCGTCTCCTGCTAACCTGATCGTGCAGGATGAGTCCTTATCCTCTTCGTCGGAATGAGGAATGAAGCAGCTCTCTTGCCCGTCTTCTTCCAATGCATGGAGAACAGCTTGATTGTAAAATCGACTAGCCTGCGTGCGCACCAGCCTTTCGTCCCACCCCTTCGCGAACACCCGATTGTCATGAGCGTGAGGGGATTTCCCCTGTGGAAGCTCCGTGGAAACAGCTTTGAACGACTCTTCTAGGCCGATCTGTCCCTCAAAGAACTCACTAAGGATATCTCGTAGAGACTCTGTTCGACCATTGCCTTCGAGGGCCTTCCCATGGATAGAGTCGGTGTCGACTAAGTCCAGAACTCTCCCTCTAAGATCTGGATTTTCGTCTACGGCATCTTGGATCTCATAGAAATTTTGTGCCCATCTCATACTACTGTTCTATCTGTCAATATGAAACTCAGTAATTTATATCTTGTGCTGAAATTTCATTCGATAGAGGCAGTGGCAGAGCCATCGCATCGAAATGGCTGTTGGCTATTAGTAGATCTCCGCTTTAGATCGCCAGGAGCGATCTCAGGAAACCACGCGCATCATCAGGTCGTTCGGCTTGATCAGAGCCAGGTCGTCAGTCCTCGTCGTTAGTCGAGTCGTCGGGACCGGGTTGCTCGGGTTCGGCCCAGCGGTCGTCGGGATCGACCGGCGCAAGCGCGTGCGATCGCTCGGCGTCGCTGTACGACCGATCGGCGAGCGCCAAGCTCCGGCGTCGCCACCGCTTGCTCAGCTCCGGCTCGCCCGTCGGGCCGACGCGCGCGCCGTGGACGGTGAAGTACCGGCCGTCGCGGCCCATCTTCTTGCCGTCGTAGGTGTGCTGGTCGAAGATCACGTCGAACGTGTCGCCGGGTTCGAGGTCATCGACCGGAAAGTCGTGGGCCGGCTCGCGGCCCGCTTCGCGCGCTGCGGCCCGTTCCTCGGCGACCCGCTCGAAGTACTCGTTGGCGTAGGTGGCCTCACGGGTCGAGGTGGCCCGGGCGGCGGCGAGCGCCGCGTGGATCCCGCAGAGTCGCCCCTCCCAGCCGTCGTCGTCCCAGCGTTCGGTCGCGAGTCGCTCGTAGCGATCGATAGTGAGGACGACGTCCGCGCCCGCTCGCAGGTCTTCGACGACGTAGAGCGCGAGCCGGTCCCAGAGGTTCCACGCGTATCCCGAGCGGACGAGTTCCCACGCCGCCCACGCCGCACACTCCTCGTCCGAGCGCCGCACAGCCTTCTGGAGCAGGCTCGTGACGTCGTATCGGTTGTACCCACCTTTGGTTTCGTGCTCGCCGAGTTCGTCACCGAAATCGTTGGTCGCGTGCTCGTCCGGATCGCGCGTGTCGGCCTCGCTGCCGCCGAGCGTGGCCTGTTTCCCGTCGCCCATGACCGTAGCGGAGGCACGGCGCACACATGTGCGTACCCATCCGAAGCTGTCACGTGCAGTAGATTGAAGGTACTCCCCGTTCGAACACAACTATTCAGATGGCGGACGACGTGCTCATCGCGGCCGATCATCCGTGTCCGGACTGCGGCTCGACCACGGCGACCGACCGCGAAACCGAGGAGTACGTGCTCGAAGACGGCACCCAGCGTCGCATGACGTTCTGTACGGCGTGTGCCACCGAGGACAGCGACGGCACGCTTCGGTACGAAGTCATCGCCGAGGAGTTCGTTCGCACTGAGATCGGCCGAGCGATGTGCGACGACTCACGGACCGGACAGTCCGCTGCCGACCGCACTGACGGACGGTAGCGCTGGCCGTCGGCGAACGATCGCGGTCGAAAGGCGTCCGGTCGATCGTTTGGACCCCACACGCACAGACAGCAACGGCTACGCCGAGACTGTTACCGAGGTTCAAGTGAGGGGTTCGTCCACGACAGACGGAGAGCGAACAGCACGTCGAGAGTAAGTCATATGATAACGCCCGACATATCTTGCAAAGGGCGTTCTTTCAACAAGAATCTAGATGACTAGCCCTGAGAGATACAACCTCAGAAGAGTTGTTGAGATGTATGACGGAAAGCGACGATAGCGGCAATCGAATCGATCGGCGTGGACTGCTCCGACGGATCGGGGCGCTCGGCGTCACCGGTGTGGTCGGGGTCGGTGGGTTCCAGTTCTTCGCAACGGAGCCGGTCTTTGCGCTCGAAAAGGAGACGTTCACGGCAGCCGACGTGAGCATCGACTCGGCGGACGGGACGATCGACGACATCTGGTTCCAGCCCGAACTCACCTACTCGTGGGGCGACCTCGACTCGTCGCCACACACGCTGAAGTTTACCCTCTCGACGGAGGGCCCCGATGGCGGGTACTTCGAGAAGGTCGGCAGCGAGTCCAAGTACAACGAGGCGCTGGAGGACGGGAAATCGGCATCGGGTAGCTATGATTTCCAGAACGAACTCAGCCTGATCGAGAACACGTCGTGGTACAAATCCGCCTTCAGTGCCGATGGAGACGGTGAGAGCAAGGTGGTCGATCTGACGGTCCAAGTGAAAGCCGAGCTCGCCACGAACGACGGAACCACCCACACGGACACCAAGGAAGCCCCGTTCAGCATCAACGTCACCAATAGACAGGTGAAGTTCGGCAACCAAGGGGGAAGTGGCTCCGGCAGCGGCGGCGTCGGCGGGATCGCCGGCACTGGCGGTAACTGATCGCGTTCGGCGAGGTCGTTGTCACCGCCGTGAATCGTTTCGATCGACTGGATCATCGCGAGGTTTCCGGGCTCTGAAACGATCTGCGCCCGAACTGCCTCAGAACGCGATTTCGATCACGCCGAGCGCGATCGCCGCGAGCGCCGTCTCGAACACCACCGTACCGGCAGCCGAGAGGACGACGAACGTCCGGGTCCGCATCTCGGCGAACCCAGCGGGGACGGTGAGCATCCCCCGGGTAAAGAGAAGGGCGTTGCTCACCGGAACGACGATCGGGCCCCAGCGGTCGAACCAGCCGTCGAAGGTGGCGAGGCGCTCGTCGCTCACCCGGAACCACCGCTTTTCGAGGAGCCACTCCCGGCCGCCGCGCTTCGCGAGCACGAACAGCGCGACCTGGCCGATCGTCGCGCCGATCACCGCGACACCGATGATGGCGGCGACGTCCGTCACTGTGCTCCCCATGAGGCCGATCGAGACCGGGACGATCGCCTCGCTCGGCATGAAGTACATCAGCATGGCTCCTTCGAGCACGAACACACAGAGGAGGGCGAGTAGCGCGTACTCCGAGTCGAGCAGGTCCCGGAGGGTAGCGGGCATCTCCGCGATCTGGAGGACCGGAGCGGACATCGGCAGGGAGTTTGCCGGTAGCTCCTAAATCGTTTGCGTCACGCGTCGCTCACGAGAAGAGGTTTTGACGCTCGCGACCCCAGTCGGGGTATGGATCTCACCCGCCGCCCGCGACGGCTCCGCCGCGACGGGCTCCGCGATCTCGTCAGCGAGACCACCCTGGCGGCGAGCGACCTGATCGCGCCGGTGTTCGTCGACGCCACCACGGAGGAGCGCATTCCGATCGAGTCGATGCCGGGCCACGAGCGCGTTCCCGTAAACGAGGCGGCTACGCGCGTCGAGGAGATCGCCGCAACGGGCGTCGAGAGCGTCATCGTCTTCGGCATCCCCGAGTCGAAGGACGCCCGCGGCACGCGCGCGTGGGCCGACGACGGCGTGGTCCAGCGCGCGCTCCGACGGATCACCGACGAAACCGATGTCTTCTGCATCACCGACGTCTGCCTCTGCGAGTACACCGATCACGGCCACTGCGGAGTACTCGCGGATGAGGCACGAGATCGGTGGGAGGACGGCCGTGCGGAGGCCGACGGCGGTGCGGCGGGGCTGCACGCACATCGCGAAACGGGGCTGACGGTCGACAACGACGCGACGCTCGACCTCCTCGGGAAGACCGCGACGAGCCACGCCGCCGCGGGCGCAGATATGGTCGCGCCGAGCAGCGCGACCGACGGGATGGTGGGCGCGATCCGGGCAGCGCTCGACGACGTGGAGCACACGGACGTACCAATCATGAGCTACGCCGCGAAGTACGAGAGCGCCTTCTACGGGCCGTTCCGCGACGCGGCCGACGGCGCGCCCGCCTTCGGTGATCGCCGCCACTACCAGATGGACCCCGCGAACGCCGACGAAGCCCTTCGAGAAGTGGATCTCGACGTCGATCAGGGGGCTGACGTGCTGATGGTCAAGCCCGCGCTACCCTACCTCGACGTCGTCAGCGCGGTCGACGATCGGACCGACCACCCCGTGGCGGCGTACAACGTCTCTGGGGAGTACGCGATGCTCCACGCCGCCGCCGAGAAGGGCTGGCTCGATCTCGACGCTGTGGCTCACGAGTCGCTGCTCTCGATCAAGCGCGCCGGCGCGGATCTAATTCTGACGTACTTCGCCGAGGACGTCGCCAAGCAGCTCTGAACCCAGTGCGGGCCGACCGCGGCGGACCGAGCAGTTATGCCGCGAGCGACGATTGGGACGGTATGACACGCGAGGCCATCGACTACGGGCAATGGGAGGCTGGCCGCGACGTGAACTACTGGGAACTCGATCGCACGCTCCAGTACGAGGCGCGACGGACGTACCCGGACGAGGAGTTCGCGTGGGCCGAACCCCGGCTGGAAGCGTTCGGCGATGTCGTCGGCTCTACCGTCGCCGACAACGCCGACCGGATCGACCGCCACGGCCCGGAACTCCACACCTACGACGAGCACGGCGAGATCCGCAACGAAGTCGAGTACCATCCCAAACAGCACGAGAACGAGCGGATCGCCTATGGGGAATTTGGGCTGACCCACGACGCCTTCCATGCGCCACCAGGCCGCGACGCTCCCCTCGGACTCACGCACACCCTGACCCAGCAGGCGCTGCTCTCGTACGCCGACCCGGGGTTCGTCTGTCCGGTGTCGATGACAACCGGCGTCGCGCTCGTGCTCGACGCGTTCGACGACGGGAGTCTCGACGGCTACTTCGAGCGCCTCACCAGCCGCGACGCCGACGAGCACATCGAGGGCGCGATGTTCCTCACCGAGAAACAGGGCGGCAGCGATGTCGGCGCGAACGAGACGATTGCCGAGGAGGCCCCTGATGGCAGCTACCGCCTCACCGGCGAGAAGTGGTTCTGCTCGAACATCGACGCCGAGGGCGCGCTCGCGCTGGCCCGCCGGCCCGACGCGCCCGACGGGACCGCGGGGCTCTCGCTGTTTTTGGTCCCGCACACCAAATCCGATGGAACGGTCAACGACGCCCTGTTTCGCCGGCTGAAGGACAAGCTCGGGACGATCTCGGTCCCCACCGGGGAGATCGAGTTCCGGGGCGCGGAGGCGTATCTGGTCGGCGAGCCCGAGAACGGGTTCCGACAGATGACCGAGATGCTCAACTTCGAACGCCTCTCGAACGCCAGCGCCGCGGTCGGGATCATGGGCCGCGCGCTGCTCGAATCGAAGGTTCAGGCCGCGAACCGCGAGGCGTTCGGGGAGGTCATTCAGGAGTATCCGCTGATGCGCCGCGACCTCGTCGACATGACCGTCGACTACGAGGCCGCCGCCGCGTTCACTTTCGACGGCGCACGCATGCTCGACCGCTACCGGCGCGAGGGACGGGAGACCGAGGCCGGCGAGCGGGCGTTCAAACTCGTGCGCGCGCTCGTGCCGGTGGCGAAGCACGTCACCGCTCGGATGGCGGTCGAGACCGCCTCGTACGCCGGCGAGGTGCTCGGCGGCAACGGCTACGTCCGGTCGTTCGTCACGCCGCGCCTGCTCCGAGACGCCCAGGTTCTCCCGATCTGGGAGGGCACATCGAACGTGCTCTCGCTCGATCTGCTCCGGGCGCTCGACCGCGAGGACGCCCACGAGGCGCTCCTGCCCGCGATCCGCGCCAACCTCGACGCGGCCGAACATCCCTGCCTCGACGAGCCGACCGCGGCGATCAAGGACGCGTTCGCCGGCCTCCAGAAGGCGCTGGTCCACCTCGCCGAGGCTGACGGGGAGTACGCCCAGCTGCAGGCGAAGGAGCTCGCGAACTACGTCTTCGACGTCTACACCGCCGCGCTCCTCGTCAGGGAGGCCCAAGACCGGATCGACAGCGCGGACGACGCCCGGAAGGCCCTGATTGCAAAGCGGTTCGTCGATACCCGCCTTCGCGAGTCCGATACACGTGGCATCACCGATGACGACCGATTCTCGATCGAACAGTTCGACGCGGTCGTGCGATACGCCCCTGTCGAGCCGGCGACACTCGCCGAACCCGCGTCGGCCGACGACTGATCGTCGTCGAACTCGGGCGCGAACGCCGTCCTCGCGCAATACCTGCCGGAACCAAAATCGACGAACGTTCGATTTTTATCCGAAACTACGCCGCTTTCGGACGGAATACAGCCTTATACAGATAATACTGTACCGCAAATCGGACATATCCATGCCAATGCCGTCGAAAATATACAAATGTCAACCCAACAGTTATATGATCGCACTTCCTGCGTCCCCAGCGTGAAACGGATGACGAATACGGTCGAAAAATACGAAAACATCGACAGTTACGTAGAAATAGCGGAAGGAATCTTCGAGGTGGGAGAATGATTGGGGGTGCGATGATTCCGCTCCAGGCGGGCGGGATGGAAGCGGTCGTCGAGAGCGTCAACCTCGTGTGGGTGCTCACGGTCACGTTCCTGATCTTCTTCATGCACGCGGGGTTCGCCATGTTGGAGGCGGGCCAGGTCCGCGCGAAGAACGTCGCCAACCAGCTCACGAAGAACATGCTGACGTGGTCGATCGGCGTCGTAGCGTTCTTCCTCGTGGGCGCGGGCGTCTCGTCGGTCGTCGGCGGGCTCACGAGCGGCAGCGGGGCCGCGCTCGCCGACCTGACCGCGGTCTGGAGCGGCGACTCGGCCGCGTGGGTGAGCTGGCTGTTCGGCGCGGTCTTTGCGATGACCGCCGCCACCATCGTGAGCGGCGCGGTCGCGGGGCGGTGCAAGCTCCGGGCGTACGTCGGCTACACGATCCTGCTCGCGGCGATCATCTACCCGGTGGTCACGGGCTTCACGTGGGCCGGTGGCTTTCTCGCCGACGTTCTCGGCGTGGGCTTTCACGACTTCGCCGGCGGGATGATCGTCCACGGGATGGGCGGGATCGCGGGCCTGACGGCGGCGTGGGTGCTCGGCCCGCGAATCGGTCGCTACGGGACGGACGGCTCGGTGAACGTGATCCCCGGCCACTCGATGTCGTTCGCGGTGCTCGGCACGCTGATCCTCTGCTTCGGGTGGTACGGGTTCAACGTCGGCACCGCGGCCGCGCCGCTCGCGATGACCGATGGTGCGGCCGAACTCGGCTCGTTCAGCTACGTTGGTCGGGTCGCGCTCACGACCACGCTCGGCATGGCCGCGGGCGCGATCGGGGCCGCCGGAGCCTCGTTCGCGAAGAACCGGAAGGTCGACACGCTGTACGTCGCCAACGGGATGCTCGCCGGACTGGTCTCGATCACTTCGATCACCGACGCGATCGTCTGGCCTGGTGCACTGGTCGTCGGCCTGCTCGCGGGCATCCAGCTCCCGCTGGTCTTCGAGTTCGTCGAGAAGCGCCTCCGGATCGACGACGTCTGTGCGGTGTTCCCGGTCCACGGCTCGGCGGGCATACTCGGCGCGCTCGCCTTCCCGTTCGTCGCGGTCGACGGGTTCGCGGTCGACGTGCTCGCTGCCCAGGTCATCGGCGTCGCCGTGATCGCGGGCTGGACGATCGTCGCGACCGCTGCGGTGTTCGGCGCGCTGAAGGCGGTCGGCCAGGCGCGCGTCACGCCCGAACACGAACGCGACGGGCTCGACAGCGCGGAACACGGCGTCGATACCTACCCCGAGTTCGGCCTCGGCGATTCGGGTGGGCCGGTCGCCGACGGTGGCGCAGTCTACGCGGCCGCCGACGAGGAGGTCCGGACCGATGGAGGGCTTCCGAACGACGGCGGCATCAAGATGGTCACGGCCGTCGTCCGGCCGGACAAACTCGGTGCGGTGAAAAGCGCGCTCGCGGAGGTCGGCGCGCCCTCGCTCACGGTGACGAACGTCTCCGGGCGGGGCAGCCAGCCCGTGAAGAAGGGCCAGTGGCGCGGCGAGGAGTACACCGTCGACCTCCATCAGAAGGTCAAAGTCGAGTGCGTGGTAGCCGATATCGCCGCCGACGACGTGGTCGAAGCGATCGTCGAGCGCGCCGCGACCGGCCAGCCGGGCGACGGCAAGGTGTTCGTCACGCCGATCGAGGACGCCGCCCAGATCCGGACTGGGACTCGGGGACGGGAGGCTGTCTAACGCCCACTTTTTTACAGAGAGTCCTCCCTCGCGCTCGCTGCGCTCGCGCTCAGTCGAACCCCCTCCAAAAACCTGGACTAAAAACACCCGCTCGCTCACTTCGTTCGCTCGCGGTGGGATCGCTGGCACGTTCCGCAACCGCAGCCGCACCGCCGAAGCCCTCGGCCACTCGCTACGCTCGTGGCCTCGCCCTTCATCCGCCAGGCCCGCTCCACTACCCCCGGCGCTCACTCCAACCACCAGAGCGTATCACTCACTCGAAGTAAGCTTTGTACGCTTCGAGGGTTTCCTCGACGTCCTCGTCAGTATGAGCGTGGCTAACGAACTGGGATTCCAGCTGGTTCGCGGTCAGGAAGATCCCGTCGTCGAGCATCGCGGGCCGGAACAGCCGCTCCCAGCGCTCGGTCTCGCTTTGCTCGACATCCGCGCCAGTTTTGGGACAGCGGTCGAATCGGTCACAGTCAGGGTCCTGACGACAGCCGGCCCCGCACTCCGGACCAGGGGCGGCGGCGTCGCCGCGGGTGAACACGAGTTTGAACATGCTGTCGGTGCCGAGAACGGTGTAGCCAGGCGCGCGATCTTCGGTGATCTCGGTCAATCCTTGCCGAAGTTTCTCACCGAGCCGGTTCACGTGATCGTAGACGTCGTTTTCGGCAGCGTAGCGCAGGGTTTCGAGTCCGGCGGCCATCGCGACCGGGTGGCCCGAGAACGTGCCCGACTGGAACACGTCGCCAGCGGGCGTGAACGACTCGACGATCTCGGCGGGGCCACCGATCGCGCCCGCCGGGAACCCACCGCCGACGATCTTCGCAAAGGTGGTGAGGTCGGGCGTCACGCCGAGCTTTCCCTGGGCGCACTGGAGTCCACCGACTCGAAAGCCCGTCATCACCTCGTCGAAGATCAGGAGCGCGCCGGACTCGTCGCACAGCTCGCGCAGGCGCTCGTGATAGCCCTCGACCGGGAGCACGCCCGCGGTGTTCCCGAGGAGGGGTTCGGTCAGCACACCCGCGATCTCGTCGCCATGGGCCTCGAAAATCGCCTCGATGGCCTCCGTGTCGTTGAACGGAACAGGAATAGTGTGTTCGGCGAACGACTGCGGAACACCAGGTGAGGACGGACGCGGATCGTCTGGCGATCCCTCGACCAGCGTGGACTCCTGCGCGCCGTGATACCCGCCCTGCATCACGACGATCTTCTCGCGGCCGGTGTACCCGCGGGCGAGTCGAACGGCGGAGACGGTGGCTTCGGTCCCGCTGTTGACGAACCGGCACATCTCGACGCTTGGCACGTGGCGGGCGACGAACTCCGCGAGTTCGACCTCGATCTCGGTGGGTGCGCCGTACATCGGTCCCTCGCTCAGCGTCGACTGGACCGCCGCCCGGACCGACTCGGGCAGATCGTGGCCGAGCAGCAGCGGCCCGTAGCCCATCACGTAGTCGATATAGCGGTTGCCGTCGGCGTCGATGACGTGGGCACCGTCGCCGCGCTCGATGAACGCCGGGTAGGGGCGGGTCGCCCGCACTGAAGAATTCACGCCGCCAGGGAGCACGTCGAGCGCGCGGTCGTAGAGATCGCGCGAGGTCGAGCGGTTCATGCGCCGGATTGGGGTGTCGGGCTGAAAGACGTTACTGAGCGACGGTGGCGGTGCGGCCGGCGGCCGCGGAGCGGCAGCGGTCGCGGGGCGGTTCCTGGCGGATGAAGGGCGAAACCCGCTTCGCGGGTCGAGGGCTTCGGCGGTGCTGTTGGGAGATAGTCGTGGAGAACGGCAGCGTCTGCGCGAACGCAGTGAGCACGGTTCACCGCGAGTGCCGAAGGCACGAGCGGCCGTTTTTGGTCCGGATTTTTGGCCGGGGTTGAGCGCGAGCGGAGCGAGCGCGAGGCCTCGGTGAAAAAAGGTGGGTGTTTAGGCGGAGGATTTCGCGCGTTCGCGGATCAGATCACGGAGGGCGTCGGGATCGTCGATCGCCGCGATCTCCTCGTGTTCGATCAGCGCGGTGTCGTCGACGGCGTCACGCGAGGCGTCGTCGACGACGTACACCGAGCGGGTGCGGGTCACCGTGCCGAGCGAACTCATGATCCGGGCGCGTTTCTCCGCGGTTCGCGTGAAGGCGGAGTGACCAGTCAGCACGTTCTCGGCTCCACCGTCGTCCTCGCTGACGGCTTTAAATGGCGCACGGGTCGTCGGATGGACGTCGAAGCCGACCCGCGTCAGCACCGCGACGAGGCCCTCGTCGTCGGTTTCGGGGGCGTCGGTCGCATCGGTCGAATCCTCCTCTGTGATCTCGTCCGCGCCGTCGAGCACGTCGACCGGGTTCGCGAGCGGCGCGTCGAGGAGGTCTTCCATTCGTGCGGCGACCTCGACCGAGGCGTTCATTCCGTCCTCGTACTTCGAGACCGTGCGCCGTGAAACACCCAGTTCGTCGGCAAGCCGCCCGAGGCTCCAGTCGCGATCCTCGCGCTCGTCGGCGAGCACCTCGCCGTCGATGTTGACGTAGAGCCCGCCGGGTGCAGCGTAGATCATCGGCGGGACCTGCTCGACGAACAGATCGAGGGCGGTGTCGGGACTGAGCACGGGCACGCCGTGGCGGAGATACATCACGCCCGGTTTCAGTTCCTCGTCCCGCGTCCGGAGTCCGATGACCAGTGGCGTCGCATTGAGGAAGCTGCCGAGTCGGCGCATCTCGATCCCGGTGGTGCCGTCGAACGCGTCGATGTTGCCGAGGATCTTCACGAGGAGGAGCTCGTCACCGCGACGCGCGGCGACATCGAAGCTCTTCGGGCGGACCGCACACCGGTCGCTGACGAGGAACCCCGCGTCCTCCAGCATCGCGGTCACGTTGCCGACCAGTGCGGACCGTGACATGGGTGTACGTAAGTAGCGCCACGTATATAGTGGTTGTGCCGTCGCTATATCCCTCTCTTCCGGCGATTACTGCCACGCTCGTCGGTAGATTTATATATGAGATTCGAGCCGGAACGTGGTTGTCCGGCGAACGCGTGGGACGGATGTGACGGTCATCGGTATCGACGACACCGACTCGCGCGAGCGGGGGATGTGTACGACGTATCTCGCCGCGCGAGTGGCAGCACGTATTCGTGAGGAGGGTGGTGCCGTCGATCGCCAGATGCTGGTCAGACTGAACCCCGCGATCGAGCACAAGACGCGAGGGAACGCGGCACTTGCGGTCCATACAGACCTCTCGCCCGACCGGGCGCTCGCCATTGCCCGCGAGGCGGTCGAAGCGCTGGCGGCGACCGACGATCCACGGACGAACCCGGGAGTCGTGGTCGCGCCCGACGAAGCGGTGCCGGAGTCGGTGATGGGGTTCTCCCGTCGAGCCGTCCGCGAGCGCCTCACGCTCGACGAGGCACGCCAACTGATCGAGACCAGGGAGTATCGCCACGCCGGCTGGAAGGAATCGAGAGGACTGATCGGCGCACTCGCCGCAGTTGGGTCGTGGGCGGCGTTCGACGAGTGGACCTACGAGTATATCGCCTATCGCGAGGCTCACAGGAGAGGGACGCCGCGCGAGGTCGATCACGAATCGGTGTTCGCGGCCGCCGACCGGGGGTATCCGGCGGCGTGGGACACCGTCGATCACGGCGAGGACAGTTCAGTATGCGTTCCCCACGCACCAGGACCGATCCTCTACGGTATCCGGGGCGACGATCCCGACGTCGTCCGTGCCGTCGCCGACCGGATCGAGAGCGAACCGGTCGAGCGCACAGGGATCTTCGTCACGAATCAGGGCACCGATGCCCATCTCCGCGAGGGAAGCATGGGCGAACTCCGCGACGGGCGGTCCTACCGGGTTTCGGGAACGGTTTCGACGCAGCCTGAGACCAAGCGGGGCGGACACGTCTTCTTCGACCTCGAAAACGGCGACGCGGCGCTCGCGTGTGCCGCGTTCGAGCCGACGAAGCGGTTCCGCGAGCGCGTTCGCGCGCTCCGTGTCGGGGATCGACTCACCGTCTGCGGTGAGGTTTCGGATAGCACCCTCAAACTCGAGAAGTTCGCCGTCCGCGACCTCGTGGAAACCGAACTTACGGTACCGTTGTGTCCGGACTGCGGACGGTCGATGGAGAGTGCGGGTCGCGACCAGGGATATCGGTGTCGGGACTGCGGAACGGGCGAGCCGGGAAAGGTCGAGCGCACGATCGAGCGCGACCTCGAACTCGGTTGGTACGAGGTACCGCCGTGCGCACGCCGCCACATCGCGAAACCGCTGGTCCGGGGCGGGTTCGACGCGCCGACTCACCCCGAGCGGTGACGGAAAGGCTCTCTTATCACACCCCGAGAGCGGTTAAGAAGGAGCGTCACGTAGACACGGTATGAACGCGATCCGTCGGGGCTTCGTCACCCAGGTCGGGATGGGGTACGAGGAAGCGTTCGAGCACGCCGAGGCGTTCGGGCTCGACTACGTCGAAGTAATGATGGACGGGACACACGAGCGCACCGCGCTCGCCGACGAAACCGATCGGGTGCTCGCGCTCGCGGACGAGCGTGGTCTCGATCTCGCGGTGCATCTCCCCTTCCGACTCGACATCGCCTCGCCGTTCGAGCACGTCCGCGAGGGCGCGCTCCGCGAACTCCTCGCGGCGATCGAGACCGCCATCGAATGCGGGGCGGAGAAAGGTGTGGTTCACGCGAGCACCGACGCGTGGCCGCCGGCGTGGGAGAACGATTCCCTCCACGGAAACCTGTTCTCGTCGATCCGCGACCTCGACGCGTTCGGGCGCGATCGTGACTTCGAGCTCTGTGTCGAGAACGTCGCCGGCGACTTCTTTCCTGCCGCATCGTTCCCACGACTGTTCGACGAAACCGACGCGAGCATGACGTTCGACACCGGCCACGCACGAATGAACGGCATGGATTCGGCGGCGATGGCCGAGTTCCTCGACGAACACGGCGATCGGGTGGGCCACCTCCATCTGAACGACACCCGGATGCCGAAGGACGAACACCTGCCGTTCGGGGCGGGCACCATCGATTTCGATCGGTTGTTCGAGCCGCTGCGCGACGGCTGGACCGGCACGCTCTCGCTCGAAGCGTTTACCGACGACTGGGGTTACATCGAGACCAGCGTGGACCGGCTCGACGACCTGCTCTGAGGTCGGCGGTCGATAGCCGCGTTACGCGTTCGATCCCGCCCCCGTCAGCGGAACGACTACATGATCGGTGTCGGCCACGATCCCGCGCTCGCGGTATTTGCGGAGGGCAGCCGGTGCGACCGCACACGTCGGCTCGACGTCGAACCCCGCTCGACCGAGTCGCTCGTGTTCCTCGCGCGTGGTTTCGGTGTCGATCGCGATGGCGTCGCCGCCGGTGGTCTGAATCGCGTCGACGATCGCCTTGATTCGGACGGGGTCGCGAATCTGGATGCCGTCGGCGAGATCGTTCTGGTCGTCGGAATCGTTGGCGTCGTTGCGTTCGGCGCGGCCGTCGAGCCTGTCGACGACCGGTGCGTAGCCAGCGGCCTGGGCACCGAGCAGTCGGGGTATCTCGTCGATCCAGCCGGCCGTGTGGAGTGCGCGGAACCCGCGGTACGCGCCCAGAAAGAGGGTGCCGTGGCCGAGCGGACAGACGACCGCCTCCGGCACCTGCCAGTCGCACTGGGCGGCGAGTTCGAGCGCGAACGTCGCGGTGCCGGCGAAGAAGGCGGGATTCCAGGCGTGACTCGCGTACCAGCCCGCACCGTCCCCGACGGCCTCGATCGCGGCCGCTGTGACGTCCGCCCTCGTCCCTTCGATTCGCACTACGTCGGCCCCCGTGCGCTCGATCGCCCGGAGTTTCGCCGATTTGGCGTCGGCAGGGACGTAGATCGTGGCGTCGAGTCCCGCACGGGCGGCGTAGGTCGCGATCGCGGTGCCGGCGTTGCCCGAGGAGTCCTCGATCACGCGGTCGGCCCCACACTCGATCGCGCGTGCGATCGTCGTCGCCGCGCCGCGATCCTTGAAACTACCCGTCGGCGAGACGTACTCGAGTTTGAACGTCGCGTCCCAGTCGAGCGCATCGCCAGCCGATGGCCGGCTTTCCGAGGGACGTTGTCCCTCGCTATCAACGATCGGGGCCCAACCCGCACCGAGAGCCACCGCTCGTTCAACGGGCAGGAAGTCCGCGAACGCCCAGAGTCCGTCGCGAGTGTCGAGATCGGCGAACGCGGGTGCGGGGCCGTCCGGCAGCGGTTGGGTGGCGAAATCGAGCGGCTGGCCGCACTCGCAGCACCAGCGGTCAGCGTAGGTGTTGCCGCAGGCAGGGCAGCGGAGATCGGCGGACATGGTTGGGAAAGCGGGCGCGGCGAACCAGTAGGTGACGGTTGCGGGGCGGTGGCGGTGCGGTCCTGGCGTCCTGCGGTCGCTCTGCGACCACAGGGCTCAGGAGAGCAAGCTCTCCTGGCGGATGAAGGGCGAGGCCCGTGGAGCGGGCCGAGGGCTTCGGCGGTGCTGTGCGGTGGGCGGTTGCGGAGAGCGCCAGCGATCCCACCGTGAACGAGGCCGCAGGCCGAGTGAGCGGGTGTTTTTAGTCCAGGTTTTTGGAAGGGGTTAGTAGTGATCGATGTCGGTTCCGACCGAGCAGACGTACTCGCCGGTAGCGACCTGTGGCAGCCGGCGGGTTCGCCAGAACACGCCGTCGGCATCGGCGGTGGTCTCGGCTTTCACCGTCCCGAACGCGTCGGTGACGTGAAAGAGTCTGTCTCCCTGCTCGACGCTGTCGCCGAGCTCGGGCGCGAAGTCGACGAGGCCACCGGCGGGCGCACCGTACTGTTCGAACCCGGTCGCACGGACCTGGTCGTCGGGGTCGACATCACCATCGAGGAACCCGTACGCCGTGAGCACGTTGAAGATCCCCTCGACGCCGATCGCGACGCTCTCGGGATCGAGTCCGACCGCACCGCCGAGCTCGGGATCGATGGTCGGGACACCTTCGTCGGGGGCGGCACGGGCGAGCTGGCCGTCGGGACCCTTCTGATCGAGGACGTGGCCGCAGTCGAAGGTTTTGGCGAGTTCGAGACACTCGCTGTGGAGGTGGTGGCGCGGACCACATCGGACTCTGGTCTCGTGGATCATCCGACTCGTCGAGCCCTGGTGGAGATCGAGCACGAGGTCAGCGCCGGTGGCGGCCTCGAACGCGGCGGCGGCGATGCGTTCGGAGGAGGAGCCGTGCTCGTCGCCCGGAAAGGCCCGATTGAGCTTGGTGTCGTCGATCGGGTTGCGGTGTTCGGCCACCTGGAAGGCGTGGAGGTTGACGATCCCGACGATCAAAACTGTGCCGGCGAGGTCGTCGGGATCGAGCTGCGGAACCAGCGATCGAACGACGCCGACGCCGTTGAGTTCGTCGCCGTCGCTCGCGGCCTGAATGTAGAGCGTATCGCCCTCGGCTGCGCCGTTGACGACACAGACCGGCAGTCCCAGCGGGCTCCCGTCGCGGGTCTCGCCGACCGACAGCCGCCCGGTGTCGATCTCACCGGGAGCCGCGTTCGCGGTTCCGAGGCTCGTCATCGTTCGATGACGACCGCCGAACGTTCTTGAGGCGTTCGATATCCGTGTCGAATCAACGGGAATTTGGGGTCGCGAGTCGTAGTGAGTGCGTGTCGAACGACGCTCCGGAGCGCCCACCCAGCGCGGAGTTCGCCGCGGCACTGTCGGTCCCGCGCAACGCGAAGATCGGGGTCGCGGCCGGCGTCGCGGTCGCGGTCCTCGCCTACGCCTATCGGGTACTCGAACTCGCGGGGCCAGCGGCCGACACGCGCGGGTCACCTCTCCTCTTTGCCGTTCTCGCCGTGACGCTCGCGTTCGGCAGCGCGGCACTCGTGACGGTGGCGCTGACCTTAGTATCCGCCTACCGACTCGCCCGGGAGCGATAACCACCACGACGACGCGAATACGGCCAACGCCTGCGTATACTCGGCATCGATCCGTCCTCACAATAGTCAACGAAAGCGTCATGTGTCGGTTTCTTTTCAGCCCGTGGAGCGAACGACGAAGTATGCCGGAGCCGATACTGTTCGGGCTGGTAGCCGTCGGTCTCCTCAGTGGCAGCCTCGTTCACACCCTCGTCGACTGGCGATCAGTGCTTCCGTTCGTCGGTGATCCGGACGGAGATGACGACGATGCGGACGACGATGACCACGATACGGACGATCGGGACGATCCGGACGAGGACAACGAGGATCGGGACTGATTACGGTGCCGCGCCGGCGAGCGCCCGGAGTCGTTCGGCCGCCGTCTGCGGCCCCTTCGCGAGCAGCACGTCCCCGGCAGCGAGTTCGGTGTCCGGACCGGGCGACACGACCCAGTCGTCCCGCAGTTCGGTCACTGACTCGTCGGTCACCGATTCGACGGTGACGGCCTCACGGGTCGCCCGCCGGACCGCGATCACACCCATGCCGGTCTCGGTCCGAACCATCCGACCGCCGAGCGTCGCGCCGTCGAGATCGCTGTCGGGCGCGACAGTCAGTCGGACGATGACCTCGTCGGATTCCTTGACGGCCTCCGCGATCACCGGATGCGAGCCGAGTCCTCGGAGCACGCCCTCGCTGATCTCGACCGCGGCATCCGAGATGACCTCGGTGCTCCGGGCGAGGTGGACGAGTCCACGAAGTGACACCGGATCATCGATCTTCGCGGCCGCTTGCAGCGTCCACGCCTCGAAACGAGACTGGAGCTGGTCGACCTCGGCCTCCAGACTCACTACCTCGCGCGCGAGATCCTCACTGTCGAACAGCACCGCGCCGTAGGCGAGATCGACCCCGAGTTCGCTCATGTTTTTCATCAGTACCACCGAATCCATCGCCCGATCGAGGTCCGCAATGGTGGGCTCGGGGGCCTCGGGCGGCGTGTAGTGCTCGCCGGTGGTACTCCGATAGACGCCCGCGACCCCTTCCTCGGGCCCACGAAAGAACACGGCGTCGTCCGGGCGGAGATGCGTCTCGCGATCGGGGTTCATCAGCCACTCGTCGCCGCGCCGGATCGCGATCGCACGCACGCCGGTCTCGCTTTCGAGATCGATCTCCCCGAGGGTCGCGTCGGCAAAGCGCGCGTCGGGTGCGACGCGGGCGCGAACCAGCGTCTCGACCGCCGCGGGGAGCGCGGCAGCCATTGCGGGCGGCAACCCGATGTCCTCAACGACGACTTTCGCGATATCGCCGGTCGCGTCGCTAATCTTCTCGGCCGCCCCCACGATCCCGAGTACAGGTGCGAGCGCTTCGGCGTCGTCGGTGCTCCGGGCGGCCATCAGCAGGCTCATCCGCGTCCGGAGCTGGAGCACGTCCATTTCGGCTTCGAGTTCGAGAACGGCCTCCGCGACCGCATCGCTCCGCAGCAGGACGGCGGAGTACGAGAGGTCGATCATCAGCTCCGCGATGTCTTTCATCTCCGCGAGGAGCTGTTTGACGCTCCGAGGCTCGTACCCAACCGCCCGTGTCATATCGTGAGATTCGTCCAAGCCGACAAAAGGGTTCGTGCGTCGCGGCCGATCGGGTCCGGCCATCCTCCAATCGATCCAGGAAACGCTCAGCCCGACGGATTTTCCATATAGTGCTTTGGGATTTATTGAGTGGTTCTATCGTTCTATCCGAGGATGTAGCGAAATCACCGCCCACGCAGTGATCGAGATGGATAGCGCCGTCAAATGCCAGTGGCTACCGTGGCTAGCAGTTAGCTTTGAAAGATTCACCATATAGGCCGCTGGGCTCCGGGTCGAGGTAAAGTCTTATCGCGCAGTCATAGACATCTCCCAAACCGATTCGGTGCCGGCCATACGTTTGCTGGCAGGATTCTTGCCGTTGGAATAGTGAGCTATCTTCGATGAGAAGTCACGTTCACAACTGGGCAGCTCACCGAAATCGATCCCAGGGACGGTATCAAGCTGTGAGATCACGACGGTCACGTTCCAATAAACCACATCCCACGATAGTAATTCGGTCGTCGATTCGTGGATCAGCAATCGATCCGATGCGTTGACTCTAGCGAAAACGGTCGAAAGAGGCGGCTTCAGTCTGGTTTGAGAAGAACAGCTATCACGCAGGTCAGTCGGCGGCCGTCGCGCGGGTCGCCGTCGCCTTGAACGACGTGACGACCGAATCGCCGGTCACGAGGTCGAGTGCCGCGAGCGCGTCGTGGGTCACGAGCACGGCCAGCGACTCCCTAGCTCCGATATCAACACCGACGCGAACGATCGTCTCACCGTGGTCGAGGTCGACCACAGTACCGCGAAATCGGTTGCGTGCGCTCATCTCGCCCGTTTCTGGAATGTCGTCCGGTGCGTGGAGCGTGACGGCGTCGGCCCGCAGCGTCACCTGAACTCGTTCGGAAGCCTCGGGAGCCAGCGCGCGCACCGTTCCGGCAGCCGTCTCGACGGTCGCCAGCTCGCCGTCCCGGTCGACGATCCGTCCGCGGAGAACAGTCTCCTCGACCGTCGCAGTGCCGGTGTACGCCGTTTGGAGCCGATCGAAGCGTGCGATCAGGTCGTGTGCAGCGTCGGTGAGTTCGCTGCCGCCTCCGCCGACCCCGCCGCGCTGGCGCTCGACGAGTTCGCCGAACTCGTCTTCGAGGACCGTGATTCGCTTGTGAGCGCGTGAGAACGACCGTCCGAGCGCGTCGGCAGCCGCGTTGAGTGACCGGTGTTCGTCGACGGCGCGCAGCAGTGCCGCATCCGCCGCCTCGAACGACGCCCCGTCGGTCTGCAGCCGTGCCTCGAACCCCGCGTCCATACTCCTCCCTCGTGATCCGCGAGCAAGAGCTTTATGTCCAGGTCGCAATAACGGAGTTGTGTCCACGTCGGAACAACGCTCGCAGAGGTGTTCGCGGCGAGCGTTCCTCGGGAGCGTCGGAGCGATGGGGTTCACCGGAGTGGCCGGCTGTGTCGGGAGCGGTCGCGAAAGCGGCGGTGGTGGCACGTCCGCATCGATCGCGATCCTCTCGGCGGGGAGCTTGCAGAACGCACTGGCGAACGGTCTCAAACCCACAGTCGATGTCCCAGTAACGATCGAATCGCACGGTTCGACGACCGTGGCCCGCATGATCGCCGAAGGCAAGCGCGACCCCGACATCGTGAGCGTCGCCGACGTGGCGCTGTTCGACGAGCCGCTTTCCCCGTCGTGGCACTCGGTGTTCACGAGCAACGCCGTCGTGCTCGCGTACAATCCGAACACGGAGGGCGGCCAACGCCTTGCCGACGCGGGAAGAGAACGCTGGTACGAGCCGCTGGCAAAGGGAGCGATCGATCTCGGACGTACCGACCCGAAACAGGACCCACTGGGCTATCGGACACTGTTCGCCCTCGAACTCGCCTCGCGGTACTACGACGACGCGTCAAACCTCAAAGACAGGATACTCGAGAACGACCAGCTCTATCCCGAGACCGCGCTGATCAGCCAGTTCGAGACCGGCTCGATCGACGCCGCGATCGCCTACCGCAGCATGGCCGTCGAACGCGGGTACGAGTACATCGACCTCCCCAACGAGATCGACCTCAGCAACCCACAGTACGACGAGGAGTGGTACTCGACGGTCTCGTACAGCCTCCCGAGCGGACAGGAGATTCAGGGTGGCCCCATCAGCTACGGGTCGACCATCCGCAGGATGAGCGACGCTGCCCTAGAGGTGTTCGACGCCCACACAACCGGCAGCTATCTCGACGAACACGGCTTCCTCCGGCGCGAACAGTTCCCGACGTTCGAGGGAGCGGTCCCCGAGCGCGTCACGAGGGCGGTCGGTCGGACGAGCGGAGCCAGCGCGAGCGCGAACCAACCCGACAATCGATCGGGCGCGACTCAGTCGGTGAACCAGTCACGGCAGCGCACAGCACCAGTGAAACTGTCCTCCGCGGTGTCGGATATCACGGTCTTGCACTGAGATGGCGACGAGCTCTACAGAATCAGAGACGGCAACGCCGACGGTCGATTGGCTCACCGTTGCGCTGGTGCTCGGCGGTGTCCTCTGTCTCTACTACCTCGCACCGCTGGTGTCGCTGTTGCTGTCGGTTCCCATCGGGGAGATCGTCGGCCGAATGGGCGATCCGACGGTGGTGAACGCGGCGACCACCTCGCTGCTGTCGGCCTCGATCAGCGCGGTCATCGCGACGGTGTTCGGGCTGCCGCTCGCGTACTGGCTCGCCCGGAGCGAGGCGCGGTGGACGAACGCGGTGCTCGCGGTCGTGATCCTGCCGCTGGTGCTCCCACCGACGGTGAGCGGGATCGTCCTGCTGACCGTGTTCGGACCGAACGCGCCGATCGGCGCGGCCGCGAGCGCCGCCGGATTCCCGCTCACGCGGTCGCTCGCCGGGGTGGTGCTCGCCCAGACGTTCGTCGCCTCGCCGTTCGTGGTGGTGACGGCGAAGGCGGCCTTCGAGAGCGTCGATCGAACCCTCGAACACGCCTCGCGCTCGCTCGGGAAGAGTCAGTGGACGACCGCTCGCCGGGTGACGCTGCCGCTCGCCGCGCCGGGCATCCTCGCCGGGGTTACGCTCGCGTTCGCGCGTGCGATGGGGGAGTTCGGTGCGACCATGATGCTGGCGTACTACCCACGGACGATGCCGGTCCAGATCTGGGTCTCGTTCGTCTCGCTCGGCCTGGATGGGGCCTACCCAGTTGCAATCATCCTCGTCGTCATCGCAGTCGCGGCGCTCGTGATCCTCAACACCGTCGCGGCGAACCCCTGGGACTGAAATGCTCGCTATCGACGGCCTCACGAAGTCCTACGGCGCGTTCGATCTCGGACCGATCGATCTCGCGGTCGACGAGGAGGTGCTCGCGGTGCTCGGGCCGTCGGGATGTGGGAAAACGACGCTGCTTGCGGCGATCGCCGGCGTCACCGACACCGACGCCGGGACGATCACGTTGAACGGCAGGGATCTCACCGACCGCGCACCCGAGGATCGCGGGACGGTGCTCGTGTTTCAGGACGGGGCGCTCTTCCCGCATATGACCGCCCGAGAGAACGTCGCGTACGCCGCGGCGTCCACAGGAAAAATCGACGAACTCGCCGCCACACTCGAGATCGGCGACGTGCTCGATCAGCGGGCAGCGACGCTTTCGGGGGGCGAGCGCCAGCGGGTCGCGCTCGCGCGCTCGCTTGCCGCCGACCCCTCGGCACTGTTGCTCGACGAGCCGCTCGCCAATCTCGACGCCCCGATCAAGCGCCGGCTCCGCGACGAACTCCGGCCGCTGCTGTCGTCGCTTTCGATCCCGGTCGTGTACGTCACTCACGACCAGCACGAGGCGACGGCGATCGGCGACCGACTCGCCGTCGTGAACGACGGCGTGATACAGCAACTCGACACGCCAAGCGAGGTGTTCGCCCGGCCCGCGACGCCGTTCGTCGCGTCCTTCACCGGCAGCACCAACCTGTTCCAGGCACGGGTCGCGGAGGAAGAGGGAAATCCCGTTCTCGAATGGGCCGACCATCGGTTCGACGTTGCCGACGACGAGTACCCGGTCGGCGTGGACATCTGGTTCTGCATCCGTCCCGAGTACGTCACGGTGGTCGACGATCTCGCCGTCGAAGGGCGGAACAATCTGGATGGACACGTACGGCGTCGGGTGTTCGAGGGCGACGGCTACCGCATCGATGTCACGCCGGAAGGCGCAGACGACGTGCTCCAAGTCACGCTGTCGCCGCCGGACTACGACTGGCTGGACCTCGACGACCGCGATCGAGTTCGGCTATCGCTGCCGCAGGACGCGATTCACATCGTCGGCGAGTGCGACCGGACCGACGCCGACTGAATTTCGGAGGGTGGTAGAATCAGGCACGTTCGTCAAAGAGACAGCTCTCGGTAGGACGGAAACCGAGAGGTACGCGAAGCGGTGTTTCGCTCAGAATTCGCCGGCGAACTCGGCGTCGGTCAGCAGGGGCGGGTAGTCGGTCAGCGCACCCAGGAAGTCGTCGCCGGAAACAGTCCGATTGTAGGCGGCGTACGCGGCGTACTCCGTGCCCGAGACCGACGCCTGTTCGGTGCCGCGTTCGCTGCCGAACACCGCCCAGTCGGCCTCGTCGGCCCCAGCCTTGTCGACGTTGAACCAGCAGGTCATCTTGATATCGTTCGCGGCGACGTACTCGTAGGCCGCCTCGATCCAGTCGGCTTTTCGCGCGGGTCGGTACTCGCCGTCGCCTTCCGAGCCCGTGAACGAACTCGACGCGAACTCGGTCAGCGCCACCGGCTTGTCGGTCAGTTCGCGCAGCCGTCCGAGTATCGGATCGAACAGTTCCTGGGGGGTACGCCAGCTCGAATACGACTGACTCCCGCCGAAGTTGAACCCGTCGAGGCCGACCCAGTCGGTGTACTCGTCGCCCGGGTAGTACCGTTCCATCCGAATCCCGCCGACCTCGTCGGCGTTGACCGCCCAAACCCACTGAATGTTCGTCGCGTCGAGATCGGTCGTCCCGAACGCGTCGTACAGCCGCCGCCACATCTCGACGTACTCTTCGGGTGTTCCGGCTGCGGGGTTCTCGCCGCCGGTGGCGTTCGTGGTTCGGGAGCCGTTCTGGACAGGGGTGACGGTCGAATCGATGCGACTCGACTCGACCGCGCTCCACGGGAACCAGTCGCCGTTCATCTCGTGGGCGGGTCGGAAGTAAAAGCGCCGTCCACGTGTCCGTTCGCCGTACGGCCGGGCCCACGCATCGAGCAGCGTCGCCCACGACGACAGGTGGTCGTCGTGTTCGCCTGCGGCGATCTCACGCTCGACGGTCTCGCTCGTCTGCTGTTTTTCCTGTGCGAACGGCTGCCACGTGATCATCGGAACGTGGCCCGCGTTCCAGATGTCGGTCAGCGGGCCCTCGACGAACCCCTGCTTCGCGCCGTCGGGGATCAGCCCGTCGACGAACACGACCGCGACCGCGGGCGGCCGGTCGAGCCACTCCGTGTACAGTTCGAGGTTCGCGATCGCGTCCTCGCGGTTCGGCCCGCCGGGATACATCCCGGTGAGCGCCGTTCCCGCACGGGTTGCTGGCGGTTCGGGCGTCGGCGTGAGCTCCGGCGTCGGCGTTTCGGCAACCGGGTTGAGCTGTGCCGCACAGCCGCTCGTCCCGACAGCGCCGACCAGCCCGATCGATCGAAGAAACGTCCGGCGGTTCATCGGCTGTGGTGGGAGGGGGTGACGGTTCGATCGCCGGATGGCCGATCGATGATCGTCGAGAGGGGTGTCTGGATGGCGGACATCGGTGGGTTCGGGGACGGTTGGACGGGAGAGCGTCGGTTACCGTTCGTCTCGGAGTGGACGACGGATATACGTACTGGATTCGACGGGGGCGTGGCCGTCAGGGGTCACGATCGAGCCGATTTCGCCTCGAATCGTGTCCGTGATCCGTTGAAAGCGGTTCTGGACGACGGTTCGTCAGTCGAGGCGTGCGATCTGGTTGAGCGCGTAGACGACTCGGAGGATCTCGGCGGCATCGCCCTGATCGTAGACG
>NZ_AOMD01000028.1 GCF_000336915.1 Halococcus saccharolyticus DSM 5350
GGTCGTCGGGCACGTCGTCGGCCGACCGGTCGGGGAGTTCGTCTTCGGCTTCGAGCACGGTCCGGATTTCGGGATCGGCGTTGGCGTAGAACGCGCGCACCCACGCCATCGCGTCGTCTTCGCTCGCATCGCACGCCTCGCTCACCGCGCTGCCGAGCAGTCGGAGCTGGTGGACCAACGCCCGATCGATCACGTGAGTTGCATCGGCAGAGCCGATCTCGAAGTTGGGTTTGAGCGTGACGTTGAACTCGTTGCCCTGGAGGTGACAGCCCCGCCGGATCTCCTCGGGGGCCTCCGAAAGCACGTCAGAACGGAGTCGGTAGAAGACGTTCTGGATGGTCTCGTCCAGCTCCTCGTAGAGGAGCTGTTTGGTCTCTGGACCGTGACCGGGCGTAAATGCTCCAGTGCCCGCCTCGTACACCACGCTGAGATCGCCGGAGTGGAAGATCTCGCTACCGAGACCCTGAATCAGGAATCCCTTCACGTTTTCGAGGGTCTGACCGGTGCAGATCACGATCGGCATCCCGGCCTCGTGGAACTCGGTCAGAAAGCCGAGCGTCTCACGGGGGATCTCGTTGTCGGTGCTCCCAGCGGAGCGCAGCGTCTCGTCGACATCGAGCACGAAGGCGGAGACCGGCCGACCGTGACGTTCGCAGAGATCGAGCGCGGTGAACGCCTCGTCGCGCGAGGCGTGGGCCGCGATCGCCGCGAGCGGTTCGCCTCGATCGAACGACTCCCGAATCTCGGCCTTCGACTCGGCGAGCGCGCTCTCTGCGTCCTGCCAGTGATCGAGCGCGACCCGCGAGTCGACCGGCGGGAACACGTCGACGAACGTCTGATACGCCCGCAGCGTCCGGGTGTCGAACCGGTCGTAGAGCTCGTACAGAAGATCGTAGCGGTCGCGAGTGCGGTTCATACGGAAGAACGGCGACACGGCAGTATAAATCTCCGCCAGCAACGCCGGCTCAGTCCTCGGCAGGCACCGATCGTCCCTCCTGGAGAGCGTCGAGATCGGCAGTTGCGTGATACCACAGAGGAAGTTGCGACGTACAAAGAGGCACGAAACCTCGACGAGCCGCTCCTCGATCGGTACACAGACTGGCTGATCGATGTGACGACGCTCGACCCACGGGTCGAGGAGTGACGGGATCGGCGAAGAGGCCCGACACGGTTCACGACGATCCGATCGTCAGTGGATGGGGCAAACGAGTCGCCCATCGACAGCGTATTTCACCGTCGCGTCGCTACGGGCGGTATGATCGATCTCCGGAGCGATACCGTCACGCGGCCCGACGATCGGATGCGCACGGCGGCGAGCGAGGCCGACGTCGGCGACGACGTCTACCGCGAGGACCCGACCGTGAACGAGCTCGAAGCCGAGGCCGCGGCGGCGGTCGGGATGGAGGCTGCCCTCTACGTGCCGACCGGGACGATGGGCAACCAGGTCGCGGCGCGCACCCACACCGATCGGGGCGAAGAGCTCCTCTGCGAACGCGAGAGCCACGTCTACAAGTGGGAGGTCGGCGGGCTCGCCCAACTTTCGGGCCTCCAGCCCCGCACCGTCGACGGCGGCCCCCGCGGGACGATCACGCCCGCCGACGTCCGCGAGGAGTACGTCGAGGAGGACGTCCACCGACCCGGGACGGGGCTGCTCTGTCTCGAAAACACGCACAATAGCAAGGGCGGTGTCGCGATCGCCCCCGAGGAGATCGACGCCGCAGCCGACGCGGCTCACGACCTCGATGTTCCCGTCCACATCGATGGCGCGCGGGTCTTCAACGCCGCGGTCGCACACGGTGTGGACGCGAGCCGGGTCGTTCGGGAAGTGGATTCCGTGATGTTCTGTCTCTCGAAGGGCCTCGGCGCACCCGTCGGCTCGGTGCTCGCGGGGAGCGAAGCGTTCATCGAGCGCGCCCGCCGCCACCGGAAGCTGTTCGGCGGCGGGATGCGCCAGGCGGGGATCATCGCCGCACCCGGTCTCGAAGCGCTCTCGAACGTCGATCGGCTGGCCGAGGACCACGAAAACGCCGCGTTGCTCGCCGAGGGCCTCGACGACACCGACGGACTCGACGTCCAGTCACCCGAAACCAACATCGTCCTCGTCGAGACCGAGTCGACCGCCGAGGAGTTCCTCGATCGGAGCGCCGACGAAGGCGTGCGAGGGACGGCGTTCGGCGAACACGTCGTCCGCTTTTGTACCCACCTCGATGTCGATCGATCGGACGTCGAGCGCGCCGTCGAGAACGTTCGACGGGCAGTAGCCTGAGACGGCGTTCGGCGGGTGGTGGCAGTATTCGTCGTGTCGGCTACCGCCGGCCGCGTCTGCTGCCTTCGCGGAACGCGGTCGCGGTGCGCCGGAGCAACAGATAGGCCGCGAAGACGACGAGGAGAATCATCGCGAGAAGCCCGAGGAGCACCGGGTCGATGCCGAAGACCATGTGTGACGATACCGTCGCCGGCCTAAAGCCGTTTCGGGGAGACGGGACGATCAGGCTACGTCGAGGCCCGGAACTCCTCGAAGACGGTTCCGTCTGGATCGCGGAGTCGACCGTCGAGGTCCGATCCAGCGTCGGTCACGATTTCGGCGTAGCCGGGACGGTTCCATCGCGGATCGGCGTGACTCCCCGGATTGAGGAGCGTGCATTCGCCCGTGTCGACGACTCCCGGACGATGTGAGTGCCCCGATATCACGAGGTCGGCGTGGTTCTGCCGGCCGAACAGACTCAGTCCCGTTTCGTCGCGGTCGTCGCCGTGGGTGAGCGCGATCCGGACTCCCTCGTGCTCGACGACGCGCTCGGCTGGCAGGCGGTCGCGGACCGCCGGCGTGGCGTTGTTGCCGTGGACGGCGACGAACTCCCGACACTCGGCTGCGAACGCATCGAGGACGGCCTCGGTGGTGAGATCGCCGGCGTGAACCACGAGATCGGCCGCACGGACGGTTTCGAGGAGTCGGTCGTTGAGGCAGTGGCCGTCCGTTCCGTGGGTATCGGCGAGGGCGACGATCACGGTCGGAGCTACGCGCCGGAGAGCAAAAATCGTCCGCAATCAGAGGAATTCGCGGACTTCGGCGTACCACATGTCGTGATGGTCAAGCGCGTCGATTCGGCGGGCGATCACGACCGCGAGGACGTGCCAGCACGCCTGGTCGGGGTCGTCGGGATCGAGGTTGTACGCCGAATCCTTGCAGGTACAGCCGCCGTCCTCGACGATGTACTCCTCGGTGTGGCCGACCACCACGGTGAAATCGCGGTACTGCTTCACGCGGCGCTCGGCGACCGCCTCGATCGCGCGCACGCCCCGGTCGCCGTGGGCGCGGATGATGCGCTCGGTCACGTCCGAGTCGAGTTCGCCTGCCTCGGCGAGCGCCGCTCGCCACTCCTCGGTCGCCGTCACGGCCGTCCGTTCGGGTGGATCGGTCAAAACACGTTCGATGGTCGGTGACCATGCGCGCCCCGTTCGAGCGGTTCAGAGACGCGCCTCGGGCGGGACGAACGGCCCGACCGAGACCGTGTAGCGAGCCACCGAGGCGGTCCGGAGGATGTAGCTGAGGAGGATCGCGAGTGGGACGAACACGACCGCTGGCCGGGGTTACGACGACGAGCGCCGCGAGCAATCGGAGCCGGTATCGCTCGGCCACTGCCCCACCGACAGAGGTTCGGGTCTTAGTCACTCCGGAAGTCTTCGCCTGCACCAAGGACGTGCGAAGGCTCACTGTAGCTGGCTGGAGTGCTGTTACGGTCGGGTTCGGCCACGATCGTACCTACAGACGCGCCCACTGCCAGTCGTGGCCACGGAGCGGGTCGCTTTTCGCGTTCGGCGACCCAGCCCCGCCATGCAGGTTTCGGAGGGGGGGCTCTCCTTTCGCGTCCCCGAACAGCCCGAAGCGGGGATCGGCGACGACGTCTTCTTCAATTCCGATCAGGAGTTGAACCGGGATCTCACCGTCGCAGTGCTTCGAACGGTGCGTGACCGCGAGGACCGCGAATCGTATCTCGACGCGACCGCCGCGACCGGCGTACGGGGCGTGCGTGCGGCGAACGAGGGCTACGACGCGACGTTGTGTGATGTCGATTCCGACGCGACAGACCTCTGTCGAGCGAATTTGGAGCGGAACGATCTCGACGGCAGGGTGAAAACCCGGAACGCGAACGCGCTCATGCACGAGGAGCGCTTCGACGTGGTCGATCTCGATCCGTTCGGCACGCCGATCCCCTTCGCCGACGCCGCCTTCCGGAGCGCGCGCCACCTCGTCTGCGTCACCGCGACCGACACCGCGCCGCTATGTGGCGCACACAAAGAAAGCGGTATCCGGTCGTACAGTGCCGTCCCGCAGAACACCGAGTACCACCCCGAGATGGGGCTCCGGATCTTGCTGGGGGCTCTCGTCCGGACCGCCGCACGATACGACGTCGCCGCCATCCCCGTGCTGAGTCACGCCACGAGTCACTACGTCCGGACGTATCTCGACCTCTCCCGGCGGGCGAGCGACGCGAACGACGCGCTCGAATCGGTGGGACACGTCCACCACTGCTTTTCGTGTCTCCACCGAGAGTCCGAGACAGGTCTCACCGCTCGCCCGCCGGACGAATGTCCGGTCTGTGGGGCGAATATCCGAACCGCGGGCCCGCTCTGGCTCGACCAGCCCCACGACCGCGGGTTCGTCGGGGACGTCCGCGAACGACTCACCGACGAGTTGAGCACCGCCGAGCGTGCCCGCGACCTGCTCGACACGCTCGACGGCGAACTCGATAGTCCGACGCACTACGACCAGCACCGGCTCTGCCGGGAGTGGGGCCGCTCCGCGAGCGCGATGGACGAGTTCCTCGATCGGCTCCGTGGAGACGGATTCACAGCCTCGCGGACCCACTACGGCGGAACGACGTTCAAAACCGACGCGACCGTGGCGGAGATCGAGACCGCCACCGAGCCGGACGGCGATCGAGACCGCTGAGGGAGTCGATCCATGCGGCCGTCCGAGCGCGACGGAGGGTGAACTACTTGTCGTCGGGGGCGGAACCCGGCGGCGTGGGTGTTCGCAAGCGCGCGCGTCGGCGGTTCGAAGGGATGGAGCCGGTAGCGCGGACGGTCGTCGCGGTGGCTCGCGAGGAACAGATCACGCTGCTGGCGGCGAGCCTCGCGTACTATCTGTTTCTCGCCTTGGTCCCGCTCGTGCTCTTCGCCGTGATCGGTCTCTCGCTGTTCGGGAACGGTCTCCTCTCGCAAGCGAGCACGGCGGCGTCGGGGACGGTGCTCCCGAACGGGACGTCGGTACCGCGACAGCTCCTGACCCAGACCAGCGGCCGGGTCCGGGCAGCGGCGCTAGGGGCCGTCATTCTCGGGTGGAGCGGGCTCCGGATGTTCGGTGCGCTCGACGGGGCGTTCGCAGCGGTTTACGACGAGCGCGAGGCAGTCTCGCTTACGGGAAAACTGATCGACGCGACGCTCGTGCTCGTGACAGTGACGACCGCAGCCACGGCACTCGCCGGCATCAGCCTCGCGTTCGCGGTCGTCGTCGAGAACGGCTCCGTGCTGCGATTGCTGAGTCCGCTCCTCCTGTTCGTCACACTGGCCGTCGCCTTCCTCCCGATGTTCTACGTCCTGCCCGAGGTCGACGGCGTCTCGATCCGCGAGATCCTTCCCGGGACGCTGTTCGCCGCGCTCGCGTGGACGGTATCGGGCGTGGTCGTCCGGCTGTACGCCACCGCGTCGAGCAGCGTCGCCCTCTACGGCGTCGTTGGCGGCCTGTTACTCGTGCTCACGTGGCTCTACGTCGGGGGCCTCGCGTTGCTGGTAGGGGCGGCGCTCAACGCGACTCTCGCCGGGCGGGTCGATCCCGATACCGAATGGCTGCCGGCGCGATAGTGCCGGGCCGCGAGCGGCGTCACGGCCCCGACGCGGGGCTCGCGGGACGTGGGTTCCCGCCGATTATATATACGCCTCGGTCGAAAGCGCGGTCGTGAGTACCAGCGCGCGCGCGACCTCCTTCGGCCGAGCGTTCGTCGGGGAGGTTCAGGAAAAAGAGATCACGTTCATCGCGGCGAGTATCGCGTACTACGCGTTCGTCTCGCTGATTCCCCTGCTGTTGCTCCTGCTCGTCACGGTGTCGGTCGTCGTCGACCAGTCGACGGCGAACGAGATCGTGAGCGGGGCAACGAGCTCGCTGCCGGCGAGCGCACAGGAACTCGTCGAGGGTGCAGTCAGCAACCAGGATGGAGCGGGGGGCGCAACGATCGTCAGTCTCGTTGCACTACTCTGGAGCGCGCTCAAGCTGTTTCGTGGGCTCGACACCGCGTTCTCGCGGGTATACGGCCGTGAATCCGGTGGGATCGCCGCACAGGTCAAAAACGGCGTCGTCACGCTGGCCGCGATCATCCTCGGCGCGATCGTCGCGGTCGGGATCGGCGTCGCGGTCTCGTTCTGGCCGGTCGAGGTCACGTTCGCCGGCATCTCCGCGGCGGCGATCGTCGGGACGCTCGCAACGCTGCTCGCGCTCACGATCGTCCTGCTGCCGCTCTATTACTTCCTCCCTGGAAGCGATGTGACGATCCGCGAGGCGGTACCGGGGGCAGTGCTGGCTGCCGTCGGACTCACCGTCCTCCAGGTCGTGTTCCGAATCTACGCGGCACGGGCCAGTGCGTTCGAGGCCTACGGGGTTCTCGGTGGGGTGTTGTTGCTGGTGACGGTGCTGTATTTCGCCGGGATGGTGCTCCTGCTCGGCGTGTTGTTGAACGCCCTCCTCGCCGGGCGGGTCGCCGGCCGCGAGAGGACGAACGGCGGCGGGCTTGCAGCACGGCTGCGATCGGGAGGCCGAGCATGAGCGAGGAGGAAACCGACGACGTCGGCGATCCGGTCCGAGAAGAGGAGGGCCTGGACGAACGTATCGACGGCGATCGCACCGAGACCGCGACCGTCGAGGACGTCGAGACGCTCCGAGCCGATGTGGTGGCGTTCGCCGACGAGGTCGAAGACCGGATCATCAAACGCGACACGCTCGAAAGCGATCTCAAACGCTACGTCCGCAAGCGCCAACGCCGCGGCCACGCTCGAGGCTGGGGGCCGTATCTCGTGCTGCTCTACGGCACCGCGATGACGATCGGCGCGTTCGCGCTTCTCAACGGTGGCTGGGCGATCCTCGCGATGATCGTGGTCTGGCTCTCGACGCTCGGCCTCTACGTGGTGATGGTGGTCGTCGGCCTGATCGGCGGGGCGCTCGGCCTGCCAGGACGGCTTCGGGACTGGATCAGCGGGCTGCGATCGTAAATCGAAGGAGAAGCAGAAAGTCGTCGACCCTGCGTGAGAGGATCGAGCCGACTCAGAACGTTTCGAGGTAGCGGTCTTTCTCCCACTCGCTGACCGACACCCGGTAGTCGGTGACTTCCTCGCGTTTCGCCGCGACGAACGTCTCGGTGACGTGGTCGCCGAGCGCGTCGAGCACGACCTCGTCGGCTTCGAGCGCGTCGATCGACTCGGCCAGCGTCGTCGGCAGGGTGTCGATCCCGTACTCCGCGCGGCGTTCTTCGTCGAACTCGTAGATGTTTTCTCGTACTGGGTCGGGAGCCTCGAGTTCGCGCTCGATGCCGTCGATCCCGGCGGCGATCATCACTGCGAGAGCGAGATACGGGTTACAGGAGGGATCGGGCGAGCGGAGCTCGACCCGGGAGGCCGCCGGCGTACGCGCGGCGGGTTTGCGAACCAGCGCCGAGCGGTTGCGGTCCGACCACGCGACGTAGACGGGAGCCTCGTAGCCCGGGACCAGACGCTTGTAGCTGTTGATCGTCGGGTTGCAGATCGCGGTGACGGCGGGCGCGTGATCGAGAATGCCCGCGACGAACTGTTTGGCGGTCTCGCTCAGATCGAACTCGTCGGCCCCGTCGTGGAAGGCGTTCTCGCCGTCGTCGAACAGCGAGAGGTGAGTGTGCATCCCCGACCCGTTGACGCGCGCGATCGGTTTGGGCATGAAGGTCGCGTGGAGGTCGTGCTGGGCCGCGATCGCCCGGACCACCGACCGGAACGTCGCGACGTTGTCCGCGGTCGTGAGCGCGTCGTCGTACTCGAAGTTGATCTCGTGTTGACCCTGGGCGACCTCGTGGTGGGAGGCCTCGATGTCGAAGCCCATGTCCTCCAGCCCGTAGATGATGTCCCGGCGGACGTCGCTCGCGAGGTCCTTCGGTGCGAGATCGAAGTAACCACCGGCGTCGTTGGTTTTCGTGGTCGCGCGACCCTCCTCGTCGTGTTCGAACAGGAAGAACTCGGGTTCGGGTGCGGCGTTGACGTCGTAGCCCATCCCTTCGGCGCGATCGAGCACACGCCGGAGCACACCCCGTGGATCGCCGTCGAACGGTTCGCCCGTCGAGGTGTTCATCACGTCGCAGATCAGCCGCGCACTCGCGGTGCCGTCGTCGCGGTCGCGCCACGGCAAGATCGCGAACGTCGTCGGGTCGGGCTTGAGCCGCATGTCCGATTCCTGAATGCGGACGAACCCCTCGATCGAGGAGCCGTCGAAGTAGATCCCTTCGGTGAACGCCTTCTCGGCCTGTGAGGCGGGGATGGAGACGTTTTTCACCGTGCCGAGGATGTCGGTGAACTGGAGCCGGAGGAAGTCGACGTTGTGCTCGTCGATCCGTTCGAGAACGCGGCGGGCGTCGGTCGAGAGGTCGCCATCAGTCGGAGTTTCGTTTGTCATACTTCGTGCCTACTCGGTGGGGGACCCCCGAATACAAAAACACTACCCTTCGTCGCAAATATTGAGTTTTGGGCTGGAAATGGATATTCGTAAAGTTTTACTCCCCCGAATCGGTACCGGAGTGTGATGACGTACGAAAATCTCGATACGGAACTCGTGAACGCGCTGTTGGGCGATGGTCGTGCCAGCCTTCGGAGTCTCGCCGACGACCTCGACGTCTCGGTGACGACGGTCTCGAATCACCTCGCGGACCTCGAAGACGAGGGCGTCATCCGAGGCTACTCGCCCACGGTCGATTACAACGCGCTCGGCTACGACGTCACCGCCGTGATCCAGCTCAAAGTCGACGGCAGCGCGCTACCCGACATCACCGACCGTCTCCGTGAGCACGACCAGATGATCTCGGTGTACGAAGTCACCGGCGATCACGACGTCGTCGCGATCGGGAAGTTCGAAGACACCGACGACATGAACGACGCGATCAAGACGCTGCTCGCCGACGCCGACATCCGCGAGTCGAACACCAACGTCGTGCTCAATTCGGTGAGTGAGCACGAGCAGTTCGAACTCGACATCGAGGGTTAGAGAGCGTCGAGCACCCAGCGCACCGCGACGGCAACCAGCACCGCCACCCCCTCGATGCGCGTCAGCCGCCGACCGGACCGGAGCGTGACGGCGGCGGCCACCGAGAGCGCGAACAGCCACGCCACGTCCCCCAGTGCCGCCGGGTCGACGTCCAGCGGCTGAATCGTGGCCGCCGCCCCGAGCACCCCGAGCAGGTTGAAGACGTTCGACCCGAGGACGTTGCCGACCGCGACCGTCGCCAGCCCGCGCCGGGCAGCGACGACCGAGGCCGCGATCTCGGGCGCTGAGGTGCCGACGGCGACGACGGTCAGCCCGATGAGCCACTCCGACGCGCCGAGCAGCCGCGCGAGGTCGCTCGCCGAACTCACTAGCATCGTTGCCCCGCCGACGATGACCCCGAGACCGACGAGCGCCAACAGGGGCGAGAACCAGCGGGCGGGGGCCGTCGGCACGTCGGCGTTGGCGCTCGTTTCCGAGCGCAGGAGAACGGCGAGGTAGGCGAGAAACACCACGAGAAGCAAGAGTGCTTCGGGCCGCGAGACGCGGAGGTCGAACAGGAACAGACCGACCAGCGCCGTTGCGGCGGTCATGACTGGGGCGTCGCGGCGAACGAGCGCCCGCGGGACGCGAACACTCGCGCCCGCGACCAGCGCGACGCCGCCCAGAATGGCGAGGTTGAAGAGATTCGACCCGACGACGTTCGCCGCCGCGACGTCCGAGCTCCCGACGAGCGCCGCGTCGATAGTGACGGCGAACTCCGGCGCGGAGGTACCGAGCGACACCACCACCAGCCCGACCACGAGATCCGACAGCCCGACTCGTCGGGCGAGCCGCGCAGCGTGCTCGACGAACAACGTCGCTCCGAGCCACAGCCCCACGACGGCGACGGCAATCAGTCCCACGTCGACGACGACCGACCCGACCATGCCGGGACGCCGCCCGCCCGAATCAAAGGTCGAACGGTTTCGGCCCTGCCGAGCCGCTGGCGTCGCAACTACTGGGCGAGAACCGTCCGCTACACGACCGCAAATGCGACCAGCAGGTTCAACCCCGTGACAGCGAGTCCGAGACCGATCAGAACGAGGAAAAAGCATCGCCAGCCCGGGACGGTGCGGACGAATCGCTCGCCGGCGAGCGCGACCGCACCCGCAAGCGCTGCCGCGGCGAGCTTGACACCGAGTGCGAGCGGCGGCGTCGGGAGCAACGCCCGGATGATCGGGTTCGTCTCGAACTCCATCCCGACGACCGACGCGGCCAGCAGCGTCGAAACGCCGTCACAGACCCCCCAGACGATCACCATCCCGACGACGAGTGCGGCGTAGTCGGCGTCGCGTTCGGTCTCCGACGAACGGAACTGCACGGGAGAACCTGGGGCTACACACGGAAGTGATCACTGGCTAGTGACGACATCGCGGCACTGCGCGCAAAAATTCGGTGTCGTTCGGCCGGGGCGGTGCCGACGTGTGGTGTAAGTGGGTGTGTGACCTGGCCGGGCTTACATCATGCCGCCCATGCCACCCATACCGCCCATGCCACCCATACCGCCCATGCCGCCCATACCGCCACCGGGGCCGCCGGCGGGTGGGCCGCCGTCGTCGTCGTCGCCGGTCTGACCGCCCGCAAGGTCGCCCGCGGCGATCACGTCGTCGATCCGGAGGATCATGACGGCCGCCTCGGTCGCGGATTCGATCGCCTGGGTCTTGACGCGGAGGGGTTCGACGACGCCGTCCTCCTCCATGTCGACGACCTCACCGGTGTAGGCGTCGAGGCCGGTGGTGGTCTCGCCGCCGTCGTGTTTCGAGCGGAGGTCCACCAGCGAGTCGATCGGATCGAGACCGGCGTTCTCCGCGAGTGTGCGCGGGATGACGTCGATTGCATCCGCAAAGGCCTCGACGGCGAGCTGCTCGCGGCCGCCCACGCTGTCGGCGTAGTCGCGCAGGCCGAGCGAGAGCTCGGTCTCGGGCGCGCCGCCGCCGGGCAGCACCTTGCCGTCTTCGAGGGTCGTCCGGACGACGCCCAGCGAGTCGTCGATGGCGCGCTCGACCTCGTCGACGACGTGCTCGGTGCCGCCACGGAGGATGAGCGTCACGGCCTTCGCATCGTCGACCTCCTCGACGAAGATCCGCTGGTCGCCGGCGATGTCGCGTTCGGCGACGCTCCCGGCGTAGCCGAGGTCCTCGGCGGTGATGTCGTCGAGGTTCGAGACGACGCGGCCACCCGTCGCGCGGGCGAGCCGGCTCATGTCGCTGGATTTGGCCCGGCGGACAGCCAGAATACCGTTCTCGGCGAGGTAGTGCTGGGCCATGTCGTCGATGCCGTTCTGACAGAACACGACGTCAGCACCGACGTCGACGAGCTGGTCGACCATCTCCTGGAGCTGTTCCTCTTCCTGATCGAGGAACTGCTGGAGCTGGTCGGGATCGGTGACGTTGACCTCGGCGTCGATCTCGGTCTCCTTGACCTCGATCGCGGAGTCGAGGAGCGCGACGTCGGCGTCCTCCTTGAAGTACGGCATGTTGTCGTGGACGCGCTCCTTGTCGATGATGACGCCCTCAACGAGTTCGGATTCCTCGACCGAACCGCCGACCGCCTTCTCGACTTTCACGTTGTCGGTGTCGACACCCTCGTCGTCGCTGACTGCGGTGACTGCGCTGACGACGAGCTCCGCGAGGAGGTCACGGGCGCTTTCGGCTCCCTTGCCCGTCATCGCGGTCGCGGCGATCTGTTCGAGGGTTTCGGTGTCCTCGGCGTCGACATCGATCGCGACGTCTTCGAGGATGTTCTTGGCTTCCTCGGCGGCCTCCCGGTAGCCCTGCGCGAGCGTGGTGGCGTGGATGTCCTGATCGAGGAGCTCCTCGGCCTCTTCGAGGAGTTCACCGGCCTCGACGACCGCAGTCGTGGTGCCGTCGCCGACCTCGTCCTCCTGGGTCTCGGCGACCTCGACGATCATGTTCGCCGCCGGGTGCTCGATGTCCATCTCCTTCAGAATGGTCACGCCGTCGTTCGTGACCACGACATCGCCCGCATCGGAGACGAGCATCTTGTCCATTCCTTTCGGGCCGAGTGTGGTGCGGACGGCCTCGGCGACCGCCTGGCCCGCCGTGATGTTCATCGACTGTGCGTCCTTCCCGGACGTTCGCTGTGAGTCGTCCGAGAGTACGATGAGGGGCTGGTTACCCATCTGCTGAGCCATAGTCACCTACCGATTGAATGGAGTTCTATATAAAACCATCGGAACGGTTCGATCCGATCGACACACGCGAGCGCTCAGCGGCGTATGATAGCGGGTGACAATCGTGGATTTATATACTGAACGCTGGAGTCAGCCGAACCGATCGAGGCCCGCCTGACGGCGGCGCTGCCCGTCGGGATCACGCACCCACGGCGACCGGTGATCGCGTTCGCTTTCGAGGTCCACGTCGGGTGGGTCGGCGGGATCGTGGCCCGGACAGGAGACCGCACACTCGGCCGCCGGGTGGACGAATCGGTCCTTCCAGCGACAGAACGGGAGTCCGTTCGTGCCCGCGTACGCGCGGGGTTCGATCTTCTCGCACGACGGGAACCCGTAGGTGCGCCAGCCCTTCCCGTAGGCGCGCTCGGCGAGCCGACGACGGGTACGGGTTTTTTCGGCCACGGATACCACGCGCACGTCGGTCTGCGTCGCGCCGCGATCGAGGGGTTCGAGCCCGGGTTCCGTGGGTGCGAGCGGTGTCGGCTCGCGGACGATCTCACGGGTTTCGGTTTCGGGATCGAACCGCCAGACGCCGATTGCCTCTGGGATGCGGTTCAGATGCGCGCCGGTGACGTGGGAGGCGGTCGCGAGGATCGCCTCGTCGAACAGCCCGAGGCTCGCGTCGGTTCGGAGCTGGTTTTCGAGGTTTCCGGGAGTACCGAGATCGGGCTTGTTCTCGATCCCGACGATCCGCCCGAACCAGTCGTCGGGGTAGCGTGCGACCTGGCGGACGTACTCCCGGCCGCCACGGCGCTCGGATTCGAAAAAGCCGATCTCGATCGCACGATCGGTCACGCCGCGCGCGTGGTCGGGGTGACAGTCGAAGCAGTCCTTCCAGTAGCGTGCCTCGCCAGCACCGACGCGGCTCTCGATCGCGGCGTCGGGGATCGTTTCGGGCGTGATCCGGGTACGGTCGTCGAAGCCGGGCCCCGGCTCGATGCAGGCGACGTCGATCACCCGTGTATGACTACTGCTCGCGCCGAGCTGACGGCTCACGATCCCATCGAACCTGTCTTCGAGGTGGGCGCACAGCGCCAGCTCGAACGCGAACTCGCGCACACCAGTGTTCGGACCGCGAGCAGGAAAAGCGTCGCGCCGTCGATCACGCCATTCATGATTCGGGGTTCTCGACTATCACTCCGTGAGGAGGACGAACGTCCGTACCAGCGGTCGAATCCAGGTGGTGATGAGATGATCGACCTCGCGCTGTCGTTCGGGGTGGCAGCCGCGCTTGTCGGGATCGCCTTCGTCTCCGGCATCGGGATCACCACCATCGGTCCCGGCGGCATTTTCCTCACCATCGCGCTGTACGCGCTCACGCCGGTGGGTTCGGACGTCATCGCCGGCACAGTACAAGTGGCGTTCATCGCCACCGGACTGCTCGGCACGGTCGCGTACGTTCGGTCGGGCGAGCTCTCCGGCGAGAACTGGCGGCTGACCGGGCTGCTCTGCGGCGGGAGCGTCGGCGGCGCGCTGTTCGGCGCGTGGCTGAACGGGTTCGTCTCGCGCGAGCTGTTCGGCCTGCTGCTCGGTACGCTCGCCGGCACGGCGGGGCTGCTCATCATCTACCGCGAGCGTCGGGATCTCGGCACGATGCGGTCGATCGATCCCGAAACCGTTCGGGGGTCGATCGGCTACGCCGTGCTCGGGTTCGTCCTCGGGGCGTTCAGCGGCCTGCTCGGCGTCGGCGGCCCGGTCATCGCGGTACCGGCGCTCGTCGTGCTCGGCGTCCCGATGCTGTTCGCGGTCGCGGTCGCGCAGGCCCAGGCCGTGGTCATCGCCACCTTCGCCGCGCTCGGCTACCTCGTCCAGGGGGCGGTGTCGCTCGGCCTCGTCGCGCTCGTCGGCGTTCCGCTGCTCGCCGGCGTCGCCGTGGGCTGGCGAGTCGCTCACCTGATCGATCCCGACCGGCTGAAGGTGGCGCTCGGCGGCGTGCTCCTCGTCGTCGCACCGTATCTCGCACTCTAACCCGTCTGCTCCGACCGTCCAGGAACGATCTTCGGCTCAGACCCCGAGTTCGTCGGCGAGGTCGTGGAACGTCTCGATCGTGAGGTCCGGATCGCCGTCGAAAGGGTCCCACGGCGATCCCTTCCGGTCGACCCAGACGCCCTGCATCCCGGCGTGCGTCGCACCCTGGACGTCGAACCACCCCGCCGAGACGTGGGCGATCTCGTCGATCGGCGTCCCAGTTCTTCCGGCGGCGTGGCGGTAGATTTCGGCGTCCGGTTTGAAGGTCCCGATTTCATCGGCGCTGATCGTGTCTTCGAGGAGGTCGCCGATTGCAGCCCCCTCGACCATCGAGTCGAGCATTGCGGGGTTGCCGTTCGAGACCACGTAGCAGTCGTAACCACCCTCTCGGAGGCGTTCGATCCCGTCGCGCACGTCGTCGAACACATCCAGATCGTGGTAGGTTTCGAGGATCGCCTCACGCTCGTCTTCGTCGAGATCGACGCCGTGGGCGGCGAGGGAGTGAGAGAGCGCGTCGCGGTTCATCTCGTAAAACGGCTTGTAGGCGTCGATGTGGTTGGCGACGAACGTATATTCGAGCGAGCGCGCGCGCCAGAGCCGCGAGACGGGTTCGGGGTCGTCGACGTGGGCGGCGAGGGCGGCCTCCACCGCGTCGACGTCGACGATGGTACTGTACGAGTCGAAGGTGATCGTCGAGACCTGGTCCGGATCGAAGGCCATACTCGATCGAGCAGCCGATCGGCCTTGAACCCTCTCCGGGCGTGCGTCGAGTGCGACGGCCCGGTCGGAACAGACACCGAACGGTGGAAAGTGGGTCGTCCACGGAACAGCAGGCTTATGAACGGTTCGGGGCTAATGGACCGTATTACTACATGACACGGAACGACCGACACCCGGAGGTGAACATCGGCCTGGTGGGCCACGTCGACCACGGCAAGACGACGCTGGTCGAGGCGCTGAGTGGCTCCTGGACCGACCAACACTCCGAGGAGATGAAGCGCGGCATCTCCATTCGTCTGGGCTACGCCGACGCCACCTTCCGGCAGTGTCCGGACATGGACGCCCCCGAGTGTTACACCGTCGCCGAGACTTGTCCCGACGGGTCCGAGAGCGAGCGCCTTCGGACTGTGTCGTTCGTCGACGCACCGGGCCACGAGACACTGATGGCGACCATGCTCTCGGGCGCGTCGCTGATGGACGGCGCGGTGCTCGTGGTGAGCGCGACCGAGACCGTGCCGCAGGCCCAGACCCAAGAGCACCTGATGGCGCTCGATTCGATCGGGATCGAGAACATCGTGATCGCCCAGAACAAGATCGACCTCGTCGACGCCGACCGCGCGCGCCAGAACTACGAGGAGATCGAGGAATTCGTCGAGGGAACGGTCGCCGAAGGCGCACCGGTCGTTCCGATCAGCGCGGGCCAGGAAGCGAACCTCGATCTCCTGATCGAGGCGATCGAGGAGGAGATCCCCACGCCGGAACGCGATCCCGGGGCCGACGCCCGAATGCACGTCGCCCGGAGTTTCGACATCAACAAGCCCGGGACACGGGCCGACGAACTCCTCGGGGGCGTGCTCGGCGGGAGCCTCGTCGCGGGCGAACTCGACGTGGGCGACGAGATCGAACTCCGGCCGGGCCGCGAAGTCGAACACGGTGGCGAGGCCGAGTGGCAGCCGATCACCACCGACGTGCGCTCGCTCCAGGCTGGTGGCGAGTCCGCCGAGACGGTGACGCCTGGCGGACTTCTCGGTGTCGGCACCGGTCTCGATCCGAGTCTCACGAAAAGCGATGGGCTCGCGGGCCAGATCGCCGGACCACCGGGATCGCTCCCGCCGACCCGCGAGGAGTTCACGATGAGCGTCTCACTGCTCGATCGGGTGGTCGGCGAGGGCGACGCGATCGAGCCGATATCGACGGGCGAGCCGTTGATGCTCACGGTAGGGACGGCAACGACCGTCGGCTCGGTGACGAGCGCGCGCGACGACGAGTGTGAAGTCCGGCTGAAACGGCCGGTGTGCGCGGCCGACGGGACGCAGATCGCGATCAACCGCCGGGTCGGCACGCGGTGGCGGCTGATCGGTATCGGCACGCTCAGGGGATGAATCCGAGGGTACTCATGGACGCGAACGGGCTGATGATGCCGGTCGAATGCGATGTCCGCGTGTTCGAGGAACTCGATCGCGTGCTGGGCCCCCACGACCGGCTCGTGCCGCGCGCAGTCCTCGACGAGCTCGACGGACTCGCGGGCGGTCGCGGTGCGGCGGGGGTTGCGGCGAGCGTCGGGGCCGATCTCGCGCGCGATCGGTGCCGGACGATCGATCACGAGGCCCCGGATGCGGACGACGCGTGCGTCGAACTCGCCGAGGAGCGCGCGTGCGATCTAGTGTTGACGAACGACCGCCCGCTGCGCGACCGAGTACTCGAGATCGGCGTCCCGGTCGTGGGGCTGCGGGGGACGGATACGCTTGCGGTAACGGAGCCATAATGTACAAACGAGTCGAACTCACGGACACGATCGAAGTACCGCCACCCCTGCTCGGCGACGTTTCGCCCGGGCTGGTGAAACGACTGCTTCAGGACAAGCTCGAAGGCCGCCTCGACGAGGACGTCGGCAGCGTCGTCAGCGTGATCGACGTCCACGACATCGGCGACGGCCGGGTGCTCCCTGGGCGGCGCGGTCACGAGGGCTCGGTCTACTACGAGGCGACGTTCGACGCGGTCACCTTCGACCCCCAGATGCAGGAGGTCGTCGACGGCGAGGTCGTCGAGATCGTCAACTTCGGGGCGTTCGTCGGGATCGGTCCCGTCGACGGCCTGCTCCACGTCTCCCAGATCAGCGACGAGTATCTCGCCTTCGACGAGGAGAACCAGCAGCTCGCCTCCCGCGAATCGAACCAGACCCTCGGGGTGGGCGACGCGGTCCGGGCCCGGATCGTGACCAAGAGTATCGACGAGCGCAACCCGCGTGACTCGAAGATCGGGCTGACCGCGAAGCAAGTCGGACTGGGGAAACACGGCTGGCTCCGCGAGGAGCGCGCACCCGCGGCGGGTGAGTGAGCATGGCCGACAGACGCGTGTGCCGCGAGTGCCACCGTGTTCTCGACTCGCCCGACCAGCAGACCTGTCCTGCGTGTGGTTCGTCGAGCCTCACCGAGGACTGGGCTGGCTACGTGGTGATCGCTCACCCCGAGACCAGCCAGATCGCCGAAGAGATGCAGGTCACCGAGCCGGGTCGCTACGCCCTGAAGGTCCGGTAACGTGCCGGCGGACGGCGACGGCGGCACCGACGATTCACACGACGATGCGGGCGACGATCGGAACGACCCGAAGCCCGAAGCGGATGACATCGTTCTCACGCTGCCCGACGAGCTACGGGCGGCATTCAAGGATCCGATGGGGCCCGTCTACACCGATTCCGAACAGTTGCGGAAGGAGCTCGGTTCGCCGATCGTGGCGGTCGGCGACGTCGTGACCCGCCACCTCACCGACGCGGGCGCACGCCCTGATCTCGCGGTCGTCGACTGGGTGACCGAGCGCGAAACGCTCCCGGCAGCCGACCGGCCCGAAATCGAAGGGTACGATACCAGAATCGACGTGACGAACCCCGCAGCGGTGCTCACCGACGATCTCCTCGCCGCGCTTCGGGCGGGTGTCGAACACGACGGGACCACCGTGATCGTGGTCGACGGCGAGGAGGACCTCGCAACGCTGCCGGCGCTCGTGGCGGCACCGGCGGGCGCGAGCGTGATCTACGGCCAGCCGGGCGAGGGGATGGTCCACGTTCGGGTCGACGACGCGGCGAGCGAGCGGGCGCGTGGCCTGCTCGCGCGGATGGACGGCGATCACGACCAGGCGTGGAGCGCGCTCGGCGTCGAGCCAGACGACTGAGCGCCGAACGGTCGCTCGGCGTCGAGCCAGACGACTGAGCGCCGAACGGTCGCTCGGCGGTGGATCGATACCTGTCGTTGGCCGAAGAACTATGCTATCAGCGCGGTAGTACTTATCTATGGCCCACACTCGTGTGCGTTCGTTCGTCCGCGACGCCGTGGTTGGGACGGCGGTTATCGCCGGTCTGTACGGGCTGGCCTACGTCGAGTTCCAGCCGGCCCAGATTCCGGGCTACCTCATCATCATGGGGTTCGGCATGCTCGAAGGAGTTCTCGGGCCCGTACAGTCGAACTTCGATCTGGTGTTCGGGCTGTATCTCATCGGGCTCGGGCTGGTCGGAGCGGCGGTCGTCACCGGTCTTCGGAAGGTAACGGGTGAACGCGGGCGTCCCGTCTGGCAGTCCGGCGTGGCCGGTGCGCTCGCCGTGGTCGGCGTCCTGTCGCTCGTGTTCGCGCTGTTCGTTCTCTTCGGATCCACCCAGTTGGATCCCGTCCTCATCACCGGTGCGGTGGGGCTGGTTTTCCTCGCGCTCGCGGCCTGGCTCGTCGGCGTGTTCGACGAGAGTACGGTCTCGGCCTCGAAGTGAGGGGCCACACTGAGCGTTCGGGGTGACGGAAACGACCGACACATCTACACACGGCACGCACGGACCGAGGGACGATGGATCACCGACAGCTCGGTTCGACGGGGTACGACGTTTCCGAAGTCGGACTTGGCACGTGGAACGTCGGCGGCGACTGGGGTGACGTCTCCGAGGACGAGGGCCGCGCCGCGATCGACGCAGCGATCGACGAGGGCGTGACCTTCGTCGATACCGCCGACGTCTACGGCGACGGCCGGAGCGAGCGCCTCATTCGCGAGGTGCTCGCCGACCGCTCCGAGGACCCGATCGTGGCGACGAAGGCCGGCCGCCGGCTCGACCCCCACGAGGCCGCGAGCTACACCGAGGACAACCTCCGCGAGTTCGTGGATCGCAGCCGGGAGAACCTCGGGGTCGACACGCTCGATCTCCTCCAGCTCCACTGTCCGCCGACCGACGCGTACTACCGGCCGGCGACGTTCGAGGCGCTCGACACCCTCGCCGACGAGGATCGGATCTCCCACTACGGCGTCAGCGTCGAACGGATCGAGGAGGGACTCAAGGCGATCGAGTATCCCGGCGTCGAGACGATCCAAGTCATCTTCAACCCGTTCCGCCAGCGCCCGGTCGAGCAGCTGTTCGACGCGGCCGATCGGGCGGACGTGGGGATCATCGTGCGCGTACCGCTGGCCTCGGGGCTGCTGACCGGGACCATCGACGCCGACGACGAGTTCCCCGACAATGACCACCGGAACTTCAACCGCGACGGCGAGGCGTTCGACGTCGGCGAGACGTTCGCGGGCGTCCCGCTCGAACCGGGCGTCGTGGCCGTCGAGAAACTCCAGCAGGCAGTACCGGAAGAGCTGACGGTGGCGCAGTTCGCGCTCCGGTGGATCCTCGACTTCGACGCGGTTTCGACCGTGATTCCCGGTTCGACCGCACCGGACCACATCGCGGAGAACGTCGCGGCCGCCGACGCCGACCCGCTGAGTCACGAACGCCACGGCGTGGTACGGGACGTCTACGAGGAGCGGATCGCGCCACACGTCCACCAGCGGTGGTGAAAGAGCAGTCGAGAGGGACTCCTGAAATCGCGAACGGCTGCGAACGGCTTCGAAATCCTTTTTGCCGCTTCCGGGCGACGTAGGCGTAATGGACATCGACATCACCGCCGAGGACGAAAACCCCATGCTCCACCGGACGGACGTGCGCTTCGAACTCAGCCACGACGAGGCCACGCCGTCGCGGCTCTCGGTCCGGGACAGCCTCGCCGCGATGCTCAACAAGGACGCCGGCGAGGTCGTGGTCCACGAACTCGACACCAAGTTCGGGCTCCGGAAGACGCTCGGTTACGCGAAGGTGTACGAGTCGTCCGACGCCGCCCGCGACGTCGAGCAGGAGTACATGCTCGAACGCAACAAGATCGCCGGCGAGGACGACGAGACCGACGCGGAAGCGGGTGAGGCCTGAATGACCCGCTACGAGATCTACGATGACGACGGCACGACCGACCGCGAGCAGTGTCCCCGGTGTGGCGACGCGTTTCTCGCCTCCCACGGCGACCGCCTCCACTGCGGTCGGTGTGACTACACCGAGTGGAACTGACGCCGACTGAGTAACGAGGGACACGATGCGTGTGCTCGGTATCGAGGGCACCGCGTGGGCCGCGAGCGCGGCGTACTACGACACCGCGACCGACGAGGTGTCGATCGAGACTGACGCTTACCTCCCGGAGAGCGGCGGCATTCACCCGCGCGAGGCCGCCGAGCACATGCGTGAGGCGATTCCTGCAGTGGTCGAAGCAACCCTCAATGAAGCCGACGGCCCGATCGACGCGGTCGCGTTCTCGCGGGGCCCCGGACTCGGTCCCTGTCTCCGGATCGCCGGAACGGCCGCCCGCGCGCTCGCCGGTTCGCTGGACGTGCCGCTCGTCGGCGTGAACCACATGCTCGCTCACGCCGAGATCGGGCGACACCGATCGGGATTCGCCTCACCTGTGTGTCTGAACGCGAGCGGCGCGAACGCCCACGTCCTCGGCTACACCAACGGTCGCTACCGGATTCTCGGCGAGACCACCGACACGGGAGTGGGCAACGCGCTCGACAAATTCACCCGCCACGTCGGGTGGTCCCATCCCGGCGGGCCGAAGATCGAGCGCGCGGCCGAAGACGGCGAGTACGTCGATCTCCCCTACGTCGTCACCGGGATGGATTTTTCCTTCTCGGGGATCATGAGTGCGGCCAAGGCGGCCGTCGACGAGGACATACCCGTCGAGGACGTCTGTTTCTCGCTCCAAGAGACCGTCTTCGGGATGTTGACCGAGGTCGCCGAGCGCGCGCTCTCGCTGACACGCTCGTCCGAGCTCGTCCTCGGTGGGGGAGTCGGCCAGAACGCGCGGCTGCGAGAGATGCTGACGACGATGTGTGAGGAACGCGGCGCGGAGTTTTTCGCGCCCGAAGCGCACTTTCTCCGAGACAACGCCGGGATGATCGCGGTGCTCGGCGCGAAGATGGCCGTCGCGGGCGACACCATCGAAATCGCCGACTCGCGAGTGGATTCGGGGTTCAGACCCGACGACGTACCCGTGACGTGGCGCGAGAATAGCGGCGGACGCGAGGCCATCGAAGAACGCCAGAATGACGAAACGCGCCAGACCGGAAGCGTCGACGCGTACCAGGGTGCCGAGGCCACAGTCGAGATCGCGGGCGATCACGTCGTGAAACGTCGGCGGTCGAAAGCCTACCGCCATCCCAAACTCGACGAACGGCTGCGTCGCGACCGGATCGTCCAGGAAGCGCGTCTCACGAGCGCGGCGCGGCGCGAAGGCGTGCCGACACCGGTCGTCCACGATGTCGACACGCACGAAGCGGCGCTGACGCTCGAACGCGTCGGCGAGTGTGATTTGCGCGAGATCGTCGAGCCTGGCGATGGCGGCCACGACGCCACTACCGCGACCACACGCGGTGAGCGGGAAGTGCGGACGGTGGCCGGACACCTCGCGACACTTCACGCCGCAGGGTTCGTCCACGGCGATCCCACGACGCGGAACGTCCGGGTGAGTTCGTCGTCGGCGTCCGGCGGCGGGGACGAAGGGAACGACGACATGGGCGACGAGTTGACCTACCTGATCGACTTCGGACTCGGCTACCACACCGACAGCATCGAGGACTACGCGATGGACTGTCACGTGTTCGAGCGAAGCCTCGACGGGACGGCCGCTGTGCCCGATCCACTCCGTGCAGCCTTCGAGGAGGGCTACGGGGAGACGGGGAACCCCGACGTGCTCGATCGTCTTCGCGAGATCGAGGGCCGGGGCAGATACCAGTAAATCACTTAACGGGGGCGCGCGTATGACGTGGCATGGCCGACAGACCACCGTCCGGCGAGATCTTCGGCGTCCCGTACAACTTCGAACGACCGAGCCTCGGACGCATCCTCTCGGCGTACTGGCAGCCCGGTGAGGAGATGCTGGTCGAGAAGCCGTTCGGGATCGGCTACACACTGAACCTCGCCAACTGGCGGTCGTGGATCGCGCTCGCGGTCGTCGCCGCGCTGCTCGCCCAAGAGAACCGCTCCGGAGACGAGACGAGCGAGGCCGACGAGGAACCGGTCGAAGTCGTGGTCGACTGAACCGACGGCTACTTCTCCCCGAGCGCCCCCCATAGCACGTGCTCCGCTACGTCACCACCAACGAGGGAAAGGTCGCTGAGGCCCGTGAGTATCTCGACGACGTGTCGGCGCTCGATTTCGATTATACCGAAATCCAAAGCGACAGCCTCGTCGACATCGCCGCGAGGGGCGCGCGCGAGGCCCACGCCCACGCCGACGAGCCGGTGATCGTCGACGACGCCGGGCTGTTCGTCGATTCGCTCGGCGGGTTCCCCGGACCATACTCCGCCTACGTCGAGGACACGGTCGGGATCGAGGCCGTCGGACGACTCGCCGAACGCGAGCGCGGCAACGAGGAGGACGGTCGGGCGGCCTTCCGGTGTGTGATCGCGTACTGCGACGGCGAGGAGTTCGCCGCCAGCCCCGACCCCGTCGATCGGGGCGACCGCGTGACTGCGGCCGCGACGGATCTCGACGAGGACGAGGAATCGGGCGACGAGGACGCAGACGACGGCAGCAGCCCGAGCGGCCCGCCGGTCAAACTGTTCGAAGGCGTGGTGCGCGGGCGGATCGTCGAGCCGCGGGGCGACGGCGGGTTCGGCTACGATCCGATCTTCGAACACGACGGGACGACGATGGCGGAGATGAGCACCGTGGAAAAAAACGCCATCTCACACCGCGGTCGCGCGCTCGCGAAGTTCGGAGAGTGGTATCATGAGCGATAGCGAAGCAAACCAGACGAGACGCAGCGCGACCGTCTTGGCGGTGGTTCGCCGAACGAGAGTAAGGCGACAGCCACCGCTGCACGACCGTTCGGTTTGATACGCGTTCGTGACGGATCGAGAGACCATGTATGTCCGCCTCGCGACCCACGAGGACCGCGCCGCGCTGCCCGCCCTCCACACCGCCGCCGTCGAAGCGTTCGGCCCCGATGGCTACGACGCCGACCAAGTCCGGAAGTGGGCGAAAGCCGACGAACGCTCGCCCGACGATTACGACGTCGACGCCACGGACGAGCACTTCACCGTCGCGGTTCGCGAAAGTGAGGTCGCGGGATTCGGCCACCTCGTCCTCGACGCCGGCGAGGTCCACGCGGTCTACGTCCATCCCGACCACGCGGGCCGCGGCGTCGGGAGCGCGCTACTCGCCGAGTTAGAGGGGTACGCCCGTGGACGGGGCTGTTCGGTACTCACTCTCCAGTCGTCGCTGAACGCGGCCGGGTTCTACGAGAAGGCAGGCTACGAGCGAGTGGGCGAGAGCGAGAGTCCCGGCGGATTGGCGGTCGTGGAGATGCGAAAGGAGCTGTAGAATGGATCAGGACCGCGGATCGCGGTCTGGACCGGGGTATGCGCCATCGCCGACCACCGGCCACAGCCGCTCGGGATCGAACAGACGGGCGAAAGCGGTGGGGTCCTTGACGCTGGTGGCGACGTGGGAGCGGATCTCGACGCCGGCCGCGGCTCCCTGGAGGCGATCGTCGAACGAGAGGACGTGGGCGGCGTCGCCCGTCGCCGCCGATGCGAGTGCCGGATGGTCGTCCTCGGGGTGATCGACACGCATCCGGAGGGCGTCGAGCTTGTCGCGGTGGGCGGCCGCGAGGCCGGCATCGGCGAGTGCCGCAACGATCGACTCGCAATCGTTGAGCAGTGGGTCACTCGCCACGAGATCGACCCACGAGTGGCTCCGAACGATGTCGAGTGCGGTACGTGCGGGGCCGCCGACGAGGAGGTCTGCCGCGAGCACGTCGGCATCGGCGACCACTCGCGCCGGGTTCGGCTCATCCATCCCGGCGCTCCGCGAGGGCGTCTTGGAGGGCGTCGAGCGTCACGTCGTGGTCGTCCGCGCGATCGAACAATCCGTCCCACGAGTCGGTCATGTGACGACTCGCAGCGCGACCGGCAAAACGGCTCGGACCCGTGGCTCGGTCAGTGACTCACCCGGTCACGGTGGGTGAGGAGTCGCCGACGCTCACGGCCCGTGGCCGGCGGACGAGTCGCGAGCGAGGGAACGAGTACCGGCGCTCGCTACCGGGATAGACGGCTTCGACCACCGGCTCGGCGGAGTCGTACGCACGATTCGTCGGGTGGGCCGCGACGGTCGAGTCGGTGGCCGTGATCTCCACTTCGTCGGCCCGGCGATCGGTGACGGCGACCACGGTGAGCAGATCGCCGGTCTCTCGGTCACGAACCCGATCTCCGGGCTCGAACCCGCAGGTGAAACAGAGCGGGAGCCGGATCGCGTCGGGAACGAACGTCTCACGACCGCAGGCGAGACAGTCGGCGGCGCGGAACCCGGGCGGCGGGATCCGACCCTCGGTCACCTCGATCGCGACCCGACGAAGGTGCTTGCACCGCTCGCCACGGATCGAGTGATCGGGACAGGAACACCGGCTATTGGGGAGCGAAACAACGTAAGTCGCACCGCTCGCGCTCTCGACGACGTACCGCCCGCCGTCGAGCGGATCGACCGCCATGCGTTCGCGCCACGCGCGGGCGGCCCGGTCGGCCATCCCATCGAGATCGGGGGCGAGCGACTGCTTTCGTGACACGGGTGTGTTTCGAGTGTGTGTCATGGTTTCACCGACGTTTTATCTGCTGCTATCGTTGGTTCCGTCTACAAACGAAATAGGGGTTGGAACACCCTAAACCCGTCGTCCGTCTACTTCGACGCGCTTTTCTCGCGGCCGCCGCAAGTATGTGTATGGAACGGGAGACGTTCGTCGAGACTGCCGTCTCTAGCGCTGCGGTTGCGCTGTTTCTCGTGGCCATCGTGGCCGTTGGTCTGATGTACCCGAACCTCGAGGGTGCTGGCGGGTTCGCGCTGGTCGGGAGTCTGGTCTTCTTCGTGGTGGTGATGGTGGCGACTGGCTACTGGCTCTCGAGGCAGTAGGATCGATTCGGGCGGCGCGGTCGACAGCAGCCAGCGGTCGCGGCTCAGGCGTCGGCTTCGGTTTCGCGCCAGTCGGCGATTTCCTCGTCGTCGGCGTCGTCGAGCGCGCCCTCGTAGTACGCCATCGGATGCGAGATCGTCTCGCAGCGATCGTCCATGTTGACACAATCCCCATACGATTGCATCGTGGCACACGACGGCGGCGAGTACTCCGTGGGGCTGGTTTCGCCACGAATGTGGTCGGTCTGGTAGCGTGTCATCTCCTCGCCGAAGCCCGGGTTCACCGAATAAAATTCCACGATCTCGTCGGTCGTCATCCCGATCGAGGTCAGGAAGGCCGTGATCGCAAACCGCGAGTGGTGTTCGAGGTGTTCGCCCTTCCGTACCGAGTCGAGCAGCGCGCGCATACACGGCGGGAAGAGGTCGGGCACCACGGTGTCGATCTCGCGGGTGAGTTCGAGCTCCGAAAGGGTCTCTCGCACCTGGCTCTCGGCGTCGGCGAGCGCGTCGCCGACCGACTCGGGCACCGCAAGCGGGAGCCCATCGGAGATCCGGCGTTCGATCGCCTTTTCGAGGAGATCGCCGAGTTCGGCGTGCGTGATCGGGACCTGTCCCTCGGCGAGCGGGCGGTTGACCAGCCGCCACTCGTCGCCCCACATGTCGGCGGCGAGGCTGAGGTACGCGCCGACGTCGACCCGATACGCGTCCTGACTCCCGGTGCTGGCGTCACGACTGCCGACTCCGGGCTCGCCGCCGCCAGCATCGGCGTCGACGGCATGGACGTGGCGGGCGAGGTCGAACTCGGTGAGGAGTTCGGTCGTTGTCACGCGGTCGTCGCGGGTGCTCTTGAGTTCCGCGCCATCGGCGGCTGCGTCGATGCGGTCGTGGGCGGCGCTGGCCTCGGCGCGGGCGTACTTCCGTGTGAGGACGTGTTCGTCGACCAGCGAGACGAGCACGCGCGCGAGCGGATACGAGAGGAGTTCGACGCGCGTACTCCGACGAGGGTCGCCGATCGTTCCGTCAGAGAGGGCGCGCTCAACGCGTTCGGTGGCGCGTTCGACCACCCGCTCCTCGTCGCGGGCGATGGCGAGCAGGTCGACGTCGGCGTGTTCGACCGCCTCGCGGGCCGCGTCGAGAAACGGGTAGCGGGCGTGGCGGCGTTCCATCCGTCGTCCGTTGCGCGGCGCGTTCAATAAGTGCGGTGGTCGATGCGATGGAGTGGTAGAGGAAGTGGGGCGGTCGGTGAACGGGGCCGGTCGGACCGGAAGACATTCCTTTCCGATGGAAATAGCGAGTATCGATGCGGATCGCCTCGCACGCGTGGCGGTACGCCGCGCCGGCGTTCGTCCTCGCGCCAGTCGCGGGCCTGCTCTCGCCCGTCGCGGGCGTGGTAGCGCTCGCACTCGCCGGTCTCGTGCTCGTCTTCCACCGCGATCCCGAGCGGCAAGTGCCGTCGTCGGGGATCGTCGCACCCGCCGATGGCAGAGTGTCGGTCGTGCGACGGGAGGGCGAGCAGTTGCGCGTCGGGATCTACATGGGCGTCACCGACGTCCACGTGAACCGTGCGCCGCTCGCAGGCACAGTACGCGAGGTAAGCCACTCACCGGGCGCGAACCGTCCAGCATTCTCGAAGGAGTCGGATCGTAACGAGAACGTCGAGATCGACTGCGGCACGTTCTCGATTGTCCAGATCGCCGGCGCGTTCGCACGACGCATTCATCCGTCGGTCGAGCCGGGTGACGAGATCGCGCGCGGCGAGCGGATCGGCCATATCAGTTTCGGGAGTCGGGTCGACGTCGTGCTGCCCGAAGGCATCGAACGTGAAGACCTCGACATCCGGAAGGGCGAGCGCGTCGTCGCCGGCGAAACGGTGCTCGCAGAGCACGAAGAGGCGGTCGCCGAGCAGCGGACGCAACCGCGCGTGGTCCAGGAGTAGGCGGTGCGGTCGCGGGCCTGGCGGATGAAGAGCGAGGGAACGAACGCCGGAGCACGCGCTGCGCGTGGTTCGAGGGAGCGAAGCTCCCTCGTCATCACGAAAGGCGCTTCGCGCCTTTCGAACGACTCCGAGCTCTCGTTCGCTTCGTCTGCTCACGGGCGCGAAGCGTCCTCAGAACGGCAAAGCCGTTCTGACGGGCTGCACGAGAGCTTCGCTCTCGTGAACGGAGTGAGTGACCGAGGGCTTCGGCGGTGCTGTGCGGTGGCGGTTGCGGAGTGAGAGTGATTCCACCGCGAGCGACCGCAGGAAGCGAGCGGAAGTTTTTGGTCCAGATTTTTGCGGGGGATTGAGCGCGCGAGCGGTGCGAGGCGCGAACGAAGTGAGCGTCTCGATGCGAACAGGGAGCGTAGCGACCCGTGAGCAGAGCGAGCGCGCGATTCCCCGAAGTAAAAAGGTGGGAGCTGGCTAGTCAGACTGGATCCGCGGTGCGAGCATGAACGTGACCGAGCCCTCGGCCTCGGCGATGTCGAAGTGGAACTTCACGGGGAACTCCTCGCCAAGATCGAGCGTAACCTCGGCGTCGCTCGGGATCGCCTTGTTCATGTCCTTCAGGTAGTCGAGGCTGTACAGTGAGTGCGCCGGGCCGACGGTGAGATCGATGAGGTCGTCGCGGTCGAGCTCGAAGTGGACGTCGTCGGTGTCACCCTCGGCATCGACGTAGAACTGTTCTGCGTCCTCGTTCACGCCGAGCGCGATGTGATCGCTCACCATGTCCGCGGCCGTCACCGCGCGATCGACGTCGCGACCTTCGAGGACGATCGTCGCAGGGAGATCGAGGTCGGGGATATCGGGTTCCTGGCGGATGGAGTCGGGGTCGATTAGCGCGAGGGTGTATTCGAGGCCGTCGATCGAGATGTGGAGCTTGCGGGTCTCCTCGTCGAGTTCGAGATGCACGAGGTCGTCGGAGCCGGCCATCCCGGCGATGTCCTGGAGCCGCGAGAGGTTGACGCCGATCACGCCACCGTCGGCCTCGTAGGACTCGAAGGCCGCTTCCGAGAGCGTGAGGTCGACCATCCCGACGTTCGCGGGGTCCACCGCTCGAATCGCGATCCCGTCGTCGTTGAGATGGATCTTACACTCCTCAACCAGCACGCTCACCGAATCGAGAGCCGTTCCGAGCGTCCCGGCGCTCACGATGGCGTTGAACATGGACGCGGTACGACCAGCCAGGTTATAAAAGGTGCGCGTTGCGGGCGGTCGGAGACGAGTGCAGTGCTCAGCCGAACTTGCCGGTGATGTAGTCCTCGACACGTTGGCTCTCGGGGTTCTCGAAGATCTGATCGGTGTCGCCGTACTCGACGAGTTCGCCGCCGGTGAGGAACACGGCGGTCTGGTCGGAGATGCGGGCGGCCTGCTGCATGTTGTGAGTCACGATCACCACGGTGTACTCCTCGGCGAGATCTTCGATGAGATCCTCGATCTTCGAGGTGGCGATGGGGTCGAGCGCGCTCGCGGGCTCGTCCATCAGGATGACGTCGGGATCGACTGCGAGACACCGGGCGATACAGAGACGCTGCTGTTGGCCGCCCGACAGCCCAAGCGCGTTGTCGTCGAGTCGGTCGTTCACCTCGTCCCAGATCGCCGCCTGCCGGAGCGAGCGCTCGACGAGGTCGTCCTCCTTCTCGCTCGTGTCCCGACCGAACAATCGCGACAGGACGCCCGTGTTGATCTCACCGTGCTTTCGCGGGCCGTAGACGACGTTGTCCCGGATCGATTTCGGGAACGGGTTCGGCTGCTGGAACACCATTCCGACGCGCTTTCGCAGCTCGACGAGGTTCGCGCCGTCACGGTAGATCTCCTCGCCGTCGACCGCGACCGAGCCGTCGATCGACGCCGCACGGATCCGGTCGTTCATCCGGTTGAGACACCGGAGGAACGTCGATTTGCCACAGCCCGACGGTCCGATCAGCGCGGTCACACTCTCCTCGGGGATCTCGATCGAGATGTCCTTGATCGCGTGATCGTCGCCGTAGTGGACGTTGAGATCGGTGGTGGTGACCTTCGCCGCACCGGCGTACTCGTACTGGACCCACTCGTCGTGAACCGTCTCTTCGGTCTCACCGGCCGTGGTTTGCTGCCCCGATAGTCGCGTTTCGGTTGCTGTTCCGTCGGTCCGGTCGGTGTCGCCCGTCGTCGCAGTGTCGGTCCGTGGTTGGTTCTCTGTTTCACTCATAGCGTAGTTTCCTCCGGAAGTACGCCCGCGTCGCGATCCCGATGGCGTAAAACGACAGCACGACGAGCAGCAGGACCAGCGCCGTCCCCCACCCGAACGCCTCGACATCCGTCGCACCGACGCCCGCGGTGATCGTCGCGTAAAGCTGGTAGGGAAGCGCGCTGGCCGAGGTCAGCAGCGCGTCGTTGGTGATGAACGGCGGCGTCGCGGTGAACGCGAACGAGCCCAACACGTTCGGCGTGGAGTTCGGGAACGGCGATCCCGCCATCACGACGAGGATCGGTGCGGTCTCGCCCGCGATCCGGCCGACACCGAGGATTACACCAGTGACGATGCCCGGCACCGACGCCGGCAACACCACGCTACGGATGGTCTGCCACTGGCTCACCCCGAGCGCGGCGCTCGCGTCGCGGTACTCGTCGGGGACGCTCATGATCGCCTCGCGGCTCGTGATGAGCACCAGCGGCAGCAGCATGAACCCGAGCACCAGCATTCCTGCAAAGAGCGAGGTGGTGTTGCCGAAGCGCGGAACGAGGAAGGCGTACCCGAACAGCCCGAAGACGATGCTCGGTGTGCTCCAGAGGCCGTTGGTCGCGATCTCGACGACGCGGGTGAATCCACCTTCGTCGGCGTACTCGGTGAGAAAGAGCGCCGCACCGACACCGAGCGGTACCGCGAAGACCACTGCGCCGACGACGAGCCACGCGGTTCCGAGGATCGCCGGCAGCACGCCCGGAATATCGACGTAGATACCCTGCGAAACGTTCGTCACGAACGGCCACGCGAACCCGTCGAGACCGATCTCAAGGCCGTCGGTGAGCTTCGGCAGTCCTCGCATGGCGACGAACGCGACCAGTAAGACGAGGATCGCGAGGATCGAGAACGTGTTGATCCCGATCAGCAGGTACGCACCGGTCTGTCGTCCTCGGCTACCGAAGCCCGCGCTCGCCTTCGCGGCCGGCCACGCCGCGAGCAGACTACAGAAGATCGTCAGCAACGGAACGACCACCGGCGCATGGAACGAGGCTGCGAACCCCGTCGGAGACCACACCCACTCCGGACCGATGACGCCCGTGAGGAACGTGAGGCCGACGCCGACGGCAATGGTTCCCGCCGGAATCGTCGCGCCGACGTCCTCGCGCGCGCCCACCACGGCGGCTGCCGTCACCGCTCCGGCGACCAGCGCGGCCAGCAACCACGCGACCGTCCCCAGCCCGAACGTCTGCGAGACGACTAGTCCTGTGGCGATCAGTGCCGTGAGGCCAAACGCGACCGCAGCAGCGATTCCTCCCGTATCGCTCGGCGTCGTCGTGACGGTACCCGTTCGCGAGGCGACACCGAGGCCGATCACGATCGCCCCCACGACGACCAGGCCGGCCCCGAAGAGGTCGTAGAGGGTGAGGCCAAGCAGTTCGGTCGTCGGTGGCGTGATCCGGAACAGTGCCGTCCACGAGAACAGGAAGGCGAGGAAACCGAGACCGACCGCGAGTGCGCTCGCACGCTCGAACATGGACGATCGGCCCTCGACGAGCGTCGAATCAGTCCCATAGGCGTCACTCATTGGTTCCCTCCGAGGTTCCGTTCCATTCGCTCCTCGATCAGTTGGGAGCCGATCGAGAGGAAGAGAACAGTGACGAACAGTACGACGCCCGCGCCGAACAGCGCACTCAGGTGGAGTCCCTGGGCGACGCCGTACTGGTTGGCGATCACGCTGGTCAGCGTGATGGTGTTGTCGAAGGCGTCGAACAGCGGTCCGGGGAACTCGGTGACGTTCGCGAGGATCACCGTCGCGGCCATCGTCTCGCCGACCGCACGACCGACGCCGAGCAGGACGGCGGCCGAGACGCCCGAGAACGCCGCCGGGATCGTGATCCCCATCGTAGTCTGCCACTCGGTTGAACCGAGCGCGAGCGACCCGCTCTTCATCGACTCGGGAATGGACGTCAGCGCGTCTTCGGCGACCGAGACCACGGTGGGCAGCGCCATCAGCCCGATCACCATTCCTGCGACGATCAGGCTCCCGTTCGAGGCGAGGTCGAACGTGTCCGAGCGGCTGAAGTAGCCGTTGATGACGATGAACCCGAGCCAGCCGTAGACGATCGACGGGATTCCAGCGAGGATCTCGACGCCCGGTTTCACGATGTCTCGGAGCCAACCGGGAGCGATCTCCGCGATGAAGACGGCGCTCGCGATCCCGAGCGGCCCCGCGATCGCCATCGCGAGGATCGTCGTTACGACGGTCCCCCAAATCATCGGTGTGAGCGAATATACCGAGTCAGCGGTGCTCCAGAGTCCAGTCTCGCCGGGATCGATACGCGTGACGAGATCGAGCCCCATCAGCTCGAACACCGGCCACGCCTCCCGGAAGAGAAAGACGATGATGAGTCCCATCACGGCGACCGTGAACACCGTCGCGAGGAAGGTCAGGGCCTTCGCCGTTTCCGCCTGATGGGCGTACCAGCCGAACCCCACCACGACGAGAAAACCCAGCAGGAACACTGCCGTCAAACTGGATTGGATCAGGAACCCGACCGCGACACCAGCGAGCAAGAGCACACCGACCGCACCCGCAACGAGGGCGCTCCGGTCGGTATCAGCGGTCCTGTCGCCGAGGCGGCTCGGTAGCCACCGTTCAGGGATCATCGACATCTGAGTGTTGTTGTGTCATTTGATATTCGAATTATGAGATGTCCGGATCGGTCGAACGACGGCCTCAGCTGCTCGTGTTGCCGGACGAGGCGTTCCCCGAGGACGCGTTGCCGGACGAGGCGTTACCACCACTGTACTCGATGTCCTTCTCGGGTTCGGCGAGTTTGCTGCGCTCCTCCTCGCGGCGATTAGGCGGCAGCTTGAAGTAATCGTTCGCCTCGACGAACTGCGTCTGGCCGAACTCGGTGAGCAGCATGTTGATGAACGCGGACTCCTTCGGCGAGGTGTCCTGCCACGTGTAGCAGTGGAGATCGCGCGAGAGCGGGTAATCCTTCGAACCGAGGTTCTTGCCGAGCTCGTAGGTGGTCCCGTCGAGTTCGAGCGCGATCGCCGGTGCGCCGTTGCCGGTGAACGCCAGCGCGATGTACGCGATCGCGTTATCGGAGTTGAGCACCGTCGATCGAACCTGCTGATTCTGTCCGATCCGCTGGGAGCAAGCGATCTCGGCGTTCGGATCGCCGAGGAAGTTCGCCCGGAAGGCGGTGTCGGTTCCCGAACCCTCCGCCCGACAGATGTTCTGGATCTCCTTGTCGTCGCCGGAGTACGAATCGATCTCCGACCAGTTCGTGATCTCACCGGTGTAAATCCCGCGGAGCTGCTCGCCGGTGAGTTTCGTCACGCCGGCATCGGCGATCGCCTGACTGACTATGACCGGCTGGCCGTCGACGCCGACGACGTGGTCGACGAAGTCGTCGTAGCTCTCGCGCTCGGGGAGTTCGTCCTGGACGGGTGCGCTGGAGTCACCGATGTCGACCTGATCGTTCATCAGCTTCTCGATCCCCGTGCCGGAGTGACTGAGACCGACGTTGACCTGGTACGGATCGAGCCCGTAGATGCTCGCGAAGAACTCGGCCATCGGCATGTCGGGGCTGCCGAGCGCCTCGTAGCCAGGGGCAGTCCCTTCGTCGTTCGATCCCCAGTACTCCCCGTCGTCGGCGGGCGGGTTGGAGTTCCAGACCGATGCGCCGTCGCTCGTGATCGGATACACAGTAGAAGAGCCATCAGCAGTCAGCGCCCCGCTCGACTGCTGTGCGCTGCCCCCGCTGGTCCCCTGGCCACCGCTCGTGGAACCGCCACCGCCACTCGCGTTCGCGCTGCTGTCGTTGCCGCCACCGCTCGCGTTACTGCCGCTGTCGTTGTCACCACCGCTGCCGTTGCCGGAACCGCCGGTACAGCCAGCAACCCCGATTGCGGTCCCGGTGCCGATCCCCATCAGTACGCGGCGTCGCGTCGCTTTGCGCGTCATCACGTGAATGGGAGGGAGATTACTACATAGTTGCTGCTAATATATATAAATTGAAGCAGGGAGCGGGACATTCCGCTATATATTGCTACGATGTCGTCCGTACAGCCAGTGAGAAGTCGTCGTGGGCCGATGATTATCGACAACACCGCTTGCCGACCGAACCGGGATGACGGCTGAACGAAGGGCGTTTACGCACACACGGTCTACGCCGACCAAGAGATGTCGGGTCGGGACGAATACTACAACAAAGCCAAACAGCAGGGCTACCGCTCGCGATCGGCGTACAAGCTCCAGCAGCTCGACGACACCGCCGATCTCATCGCTTCGGGCGACACCGTGATCGACCTCGGGGCCGCGCCGGGTGGCTGGCTCCAGGTCGCTGCCGAGCGGACAGACGACGGCCGCGTGGTGGGCGTCGACCGCCAGCGCATCGAGTCGATCGACGGCGTCGAGACGGTCCGCGGAGACCTCACCGAGGACGACACCCAGGCGGAGCTTGCGGAACGGGTCGGGGAAGCGGATCTCGTGCTTTCGGACATGGCCCCGAACATGACCGGCGAGTACGACCTCGATCACGCTCGTTCCGTCCATCTCGCGCGCCAGGCGCTCGACGTGGCGCGGACCGTACTCGCGCCCGGCGGCGACCTCGTCGTGAAGGTCTTCGACGGCCGCGATCTCGATGATCTCGAAGCCGACATCGAAGACGAGTTCGAGTACGTCAGAACCGTGCGCCCCGAGGCCTCGCGCGACGAATCCTCCGAGCTCTATCTCGTCGGGAAGGGGCGGATGACAGCGCCGGTCGAAACGGGCGACGAACTGTCCGTCGAGATCACCGACACGGGCGACGAGGGCGACGGGATCGCGAAAGTCGAGGAGTACACGCTGTTCGTTTCGGGTGCGGAGGAGGGCGAGACGGTTCGGGTGCGGATCGAGGACGTGAAACCACGGTTCGGGTTCGCCGAGCGCATCGACTGAGTTCGGTCACGGCTTGGAGTCATGAATTTGGAGGGAGATCTGACGTTGTGAGTCCGAGATCGCGACAATAGATGCCGATGCAACTGAGAAACCGCACCGCCCACACCCTCCCCAACCGATTCCTTCGTGGTTCGAGAGAGCGAAGCGAACGCAGTCGTCCCTCGCACGAGTCGCGCCTTCGGCGCTCCCGCGCGCCAACCGCAAAATCAGTCAGCGCTGGCGGTCGGTCGGGCGTCGGTCCGCGAGCGCGCGTAGCCGACGATGGCGTAGACCAGAGGGGTATCAAGGACGGCGATCAGCAATTTGAGGAGATACTGACCGACGCCGAGCGCGAGCAGGACCGAGACCGGGAGCGCGCTACCGAGACCGAGGAGTTCCGGTGCGAGGTAGAAGGCGACACTCACGAAGATCACGGTGTCGAGCGCCTGGCTCGTCGCGGTCGAGCCGACGTTCCGGAGCCAGAGCGCCCGACCCTCGGTGTACTCCCGCAGCCGGTGAAAGACGAACACGTCCCAGTTCTGGCTCACGACGTACGCGAGCAGGCTCCCGAGCACGACGTTGGTGCTCGCGCCGAGCACCGTGGCGAACGCCGCGGGATCGACGCTCGACGTGGCGGCGGGTGCGGCGATCGTCCCCCAGACCAAGCCCAGAAGGACGAGGTTCATCGCAAAGCCGATGTTGACGAGGACGTGGGCCGCACGCCGGCCGTAGAGTTCGGCGTAGCAGTCGGAGGCGAGGAACGTCAGCGCGTACGCGAGCGACGCGCCGGGAAGGATCAGTGTGTCGCCCGTGATCGGGAGCGAGAACGGGATCGAAAAGCCGAGGATTTTGGTGGCGGTGAGCTGGGCGGTCACGAGCGCCGTCGTAAAGAGCGCGATCAACGCCACCTGCATGCCGGTCGCCCGGTTGTGGGACGTGCTCATCGGTCGGCCCTCCCGGCACGTGTAGCTGCGTGTCGCTGGATCATACGCGGAAGTTCCCGGGCGCGCAATTAGGCCGTTCGATCAGTCGGCGCTCTCGCCGGGCTCCCGGCCCCACGTCGCTCGTCGCCCGCCGAGGGTGTAGAGCCAGAGCAAGCCGAGCCCAAGCCCGTAACACAGCATGATCGGCACGCCGAGGATGAACATCATGAACACGCCGCGCGGCGAGACGTAGGCGGTGATCGCGAACACGCCGACGGTGACCTCACGCCACCGGTTGCGCATTCCGCGGTAGGGGATCAGACCACCGCGATGGAATAGCACCATCGTCACCGGGACGAGCGCGAGCAACCCGATTCCGGCGGTGGTGAAGAAGACCAGCCAGCCCGCCGCCGAGATGCGGTAGGACACCACCATCCCCGCGCCGATGGCGTCGGCAGCAAGCCACGAGATCACCGCGGGCGCGATCGTGGTGTAGCCGACGGCGACCCCGCCGATGAGACTGACGAACAGCGCGCCGGCCCAGACGATGAGCACGCGCCGGTCGCCGGCCGTGATCCCGCGCTCGCGCAGTGCCGGCCACGCGTAGTAGAGTAGGAGCGGCAGGACCGCGAGCGCCGCGAACAGCGTACTCAGCTTGATCGCGAAGACGAGCCCCTCGGTCGGATGGAGTTCGACGATCCCCACCTGTTCGGGGCGAACGGTTGCGGGCAGCCGGCCGAGGAAGTCCGCGCGGATCTGGTCGATCCCGGGAGCCGACTGCCCGGGGAGGTTCCCGAGGAACCAGAGGAAGGTCCCGGCGAGCACCGACATGAATATCGCGAGCAGCAAGAACGCCCGCGACCGGAGGCTGTCGAGCACAAAGGCGATGTCGTAGTAGTAGCCGCCGACGTCCTCCTCGGTGGTCTCCTCGGTCGTGAACGCGTCCACGACGCCCGTCGTGCGGCTCAGAAGCGGGTTCGCATCGTCCGCTGCGGCGTCGGGTGCCGAACCAGGTTCACCTGGATGTTCGGCTTCGTCGAGGGCAGTGTCGGACCCCTCCTCCGTCTCCGCGGCCGCCGCTTCCGCGGCTGCTTCCGCCTCGTCGAACCGATCAAGGATCGCCCGAGCCTTCTCGGGTTCGCCGTCGCTCGTCGCCATACTGGCCTGGGCGACCGCCTCCTGTTCGCTCAGGTCGTGAAACGCTTCGGTCGGGGCGGCCCGGACGCCTGCGGCGTCGAGAGGTTCGAGATCGATCGCGGTCGGATCGCCGGCTCGGCCGGTCTCCGCTGCGGCGGCGCTGGCGGAGCGGTAGAGCGCGTACGCGAACGAGAGCACGAGAACGGCGACGAACACCGCCCCCGCGACGACGGCGATCGCGAAGTCGCGCGGGAGGCCGAGCAGCGGGCCGATGTACTTAAACACCGGCTCGCTCGGCGAGAGGTAGGGGATCGCCGGCACCACGGTTTGATTCAAGAACCCGCCGACGCCGGCGACGATCAGGGCGGCGACCGCACCCGCCATGATCGTCGGTACCGCCAGAATCGCCCGCCAGCGCTCGCGGAGCACCCGTCCCGCGTCGATCGCGCTGCCGCCGCGCTGGAGTGTCACCACGACCTTGGTGAGACCGAGACTGAGCGCGTAGAGTGCAATGATCGGCACGGCCCAGAGCACCTGCGTAAAGGGGTCGGGTGGCGAGAACAGCGCACCGAAGGCGAACGCACCGATGATGGCGTACTTCCACTTCTCACGCCACGTCTCGTAGGGGACGATGCCGGTGAGCGAGAGGCCGGTCATCGCGAGCGGAAGCTGGGCGGCGAGCCCGAACGAAAGCATGAGCAGGAAAACGAACTGTGCCCAGAGCGTGATCGAGTAGGTTGGCTGGAAGCCGGCCCTGACCGAAAGCTCTGCGAGGAACGAGAACATCAACGGGAAGAACACGAAGTAACCGTAGGCGACGCCACCGAGAAAGAGCAGGGCGGCGATCAGCCCGATGGCAGCCACTTTCCAGCGCGACCCGATGGTGATCCAGTAGCCGCGCTCGCGGAGTGCCTCGCGCGAGTAGTAGAGCAGGGCGGGGAGTGCAACGATCCCGCCGACCGCGAGTGCGATCTTCGCCTGCAACAGCGGCACTTCGAACGGGGTGGTGCCGATGACCGAGGTCTCCTCGGCGACATCAGCCGGAAGTTGCGCGAAGAGATCCGTCTGCAGGCGATCCCAGACGTAGAGCCAGAGTGCGTAAAACGAGCCGAGAAACCCGATCAGAAAGACGATCGCGACCTTCTGGAGATGGGTCTGGGCGGCCGACAGCATCGCTCCAAGCGTCTCCCGGCCACGCGCGACCGATCGGCGGACATCGTCGTCGACGGCTCCCGACATTCGTTGCTTCGGTGAGCGTAACCGATACCTCGTTATCAATCTTGTCTACCAGTGCTCGCGTGCTCCCGGCCGCCGAGAAGAAAGTTTACAACGCTCACCGGCAAACGCACCGCCAGATGGCCGAGACGACGGAGACGGGCGGGACCACCGCAGACGAGCCCGCCGGCACCGCGCCGCTCGACGACAGCGAGATGCCGCTCGCCGATCACATCGAGGAGATGGTCAAACGCCTCGGGATCGTGATCGTGGCGATGGGCGTCGTGAGCGGCATCGTCTTTCCGTTTGCCGACGAGCTCATCAATTTTATCTGGTACGCCTTCCTCCCTGGTTCACCCACGGCCTGCCCGGTCGCGGCTGACCAGGCGAGTGCAGCCTGTCCGTACGTGTACGACCCGCTCGCGCTCGTCCTCGCCCGGCTGAAGGCGGCATCGCTCGCGGGCTTCGTGGTCGCGCTGCCACTTTTCGTATATCAAACCTATCGGTTCATGCGCCCCGGTCTCTACCACAAAGAGCGTCGGTACTATCTCGCGGCAGTCCCCACGAGTCTCGTTTTTGCCATGATCGGGGTCGCGTTCGCCTTCTTCCTCGTCCTCCCGGTGATGTTCAACTACTTCCTTGGCTACTCGAAGCCCGTCGCAGAGATCGCGTTCGGGCTCGGTGATACGTTCGGGCTGATGACGCTGCTGATGGGGTTTTTCGCGCTGGTCTTCCAGATCCCGCTGTTCGTGATGCTCGCGATCATGATGGGGATCACGACGCGGGCGTGGCTCACGAGCCGGCGGCTCTACTTCTGGGGCGGGTTTGCTGGAGTTGCGTTCCTGTTCAGCCCCGACCCGACCGGAATGGCCCCCATCATCGTCGCCGCGACGATGATCGGGCTGTTCGAGGGCACGCTCCTTCTGCTCAGATGGACCGGACGCGGCTGATCGATCGCTGAGGGCGCAGCCGAGTGAAAGGGACCAGGACGGTTTCAGAGCCGATTGAGGATCACGTCGGCATCGTGGGCGAGCGAGAGTTCGCGCGAGCGGCCGCGGCCTTCGACACTGGTGTAGCTGGCATCGACGAGGTCCAACTGATCGAGCTTGTTGACCAGTTCGGAGTAGCGGGTGTAGCCGAGGTCGGTTTCGTCGTGAAACGCCTCGTACACCGTGCCGGCGCGCTCGCCGTCGTGATCGGCGATCACCCGCAGGAGCTCGCGTTCGGGATCGGTGAGTTCGCCCAGCCGCCGCGAGAGGTGGACGTGTTTCGCCTTCTCGTAGGCCGACTCGACGTCCTCGATTTCGACGGTGCGACTTCCACGGGCCTCGGCGTGGAGCCCCGCACGCCGGAGGAGATCGATCCCCACCCGGAGGTCGCCGGTCTCGGCGGTCAGCTCGGCCACCAGATCGAGCGGTCGCGGGCCGAGTACGTCGTTACGGAAGCCGCGATCGACGCGCTCGCGGAGGATGTCAACGATCTCGCTCTCGTCGTACGCCGGGAAGTACACCTCCTCGGGGCGGAACACCGACTGGACGCGGTTGTCGAGATCGGCGATCACGTCGAGATCGAGATCGGAGGAGACCAGAATGACGCCGACCTTCGCGCCCGCGTGGGTCTCGTGGGCGCGCAAGAGCGAGTAGAGAGTTTCGGAGGCCTCGCCCTCGTAGAAGAGGTAGTTCACGTCGTCGAGACACACGACTAGAACCTCGCCCTCGTCGGTGAGGTGATCGGTGATCTGCTCGAACAGGCTCTTGAACGAGATGCCGCTTGCGGGCGGTTCGTACTCAAAGATCGCCTCGAATAGCCGCGAGAACACCGCATACCGCGTCGAATCGACCTGGCAGTTCACTCGCACCGCTCGGACCCCACGCCGTGCGTCGAGTTCGCCGAACAGCTTCTGGACGGCGGTGGTTTTGCCGGTGCCGGGCGGCCCGCGAACCATCGCGTTCAGCGGGCGCGAGCCCCGGACGGCGGGCCGGAGCGCGTACTGGAGCCCGTCGAGCTGGTCGTCGCGGTGGTGGAACGTCTCCGGGAGGTAATCCACCTCGAAGACCCCCTCGTCCCGGAAGACCGACTCGTCCCACGAGAGCATGTCGCCGTCGTCGGCCATCACTTTCACCTCGCTCCCCGCCGGCTTCAAGCCTTCGGCGACCCGTGCCGCCAAGGTTTTGTTGCATCACGGGGTTGCGCGCCACAAATTGGATCATGACCACTAGCATACGGCGGGATGCTATAGTTCCTCCGCGACTATTTCACCAGACTGGGCAAGAATGATTTTTGATCAGGAATTCACTATTTAGTGGTGAAACTACAGGATCACAGATAGTCAATCAGCGCTGCGATATAGTTTTATTGATGATACAAAACCTATTATTATGAAAAGCATTCCGACGCCAGCAAACAGGAGTGGCGCATTCGTGGTCTGGTTTTTCAGAAATGCGTTATCTGGTTCGTCAGGATCGATATAGGCAGTAACCGTGTCACCGGTTTCGTAACCATCTATTACGGATCGGGCCTCCGACCTTGTGTCGTAATCTGGAGACGTCTCTGCTGGAAATACGTTAGTTCCCGTATACGATGTTCCCTCGTAGTTATAGGTGAACCGAACCGTCGGTTTGTGATCAGCACCGAGACTACTGCCGGGTGAACTGGCTTCGACAACACCTGTTTCGGTGATCTCAGCGTTAACCTCAACCGAGTTTGCAACCGTGTCGGACTGTTGAATGTAATCGTACGCACCAAACCCGGTAGCCGCGAGGCCAATGACCAGCAGTATTACAGCACCACGAAGTGTATCCAGTCCGTCAATAGGCAAATTAAATCCATCAGACATTTTTGGCACCGCTTTTGTAAGTGAAATTGAAACTATGCGCGCATCGAGATCGTGACCGTTGGACTGTATTGAGAACAGGCATACTAAAAGAATAGGAACTGTATCCACAAACACCGTATGGGTGGTTTTCTCCAATCATGTCAAATGATCTCGGGAGCAAATGGATAGCTCCAAACGTCACCAGTCGTCGCCTTGTAGGTCGCATACAGAGAAAAAAGCAAATCAGCCACGACCAGGCCAAATATCATGAATCCTGCAATCACGCTCACAAGGTCCGACCCGACGACGAAGAAGACTACGAGAAGCATGAAGAGTACACCAAGAAAGAACAACTGCCAATTCAACGCGCATCGCGCGTTCGCCTTTGAAAAATCGGCCGTCGATAGGATATACATGGGAATGGCTGCGAATACACCGAAGACCAACCCAAGGAGGTGAACAATGACCCCCACTATCGTTCGTTCTCGTCTATTCTGATGGTTCATAATAGCTGAGTTAATTCAGTTCTGGAAGGCAAATAAGATTTTCTAAGACGCAACGAGTCAGAGGGTTCCCCCGACGTCTTCCTGCACGCAGAGGTACCGACCAGCAAACTCCCATCCGTTCTGTTCATAAGCGCTATCAGGCGCTACGTCAAGACAAACTTCGACTGAGGCACTGACCTCAAGCCCGGCTGGGTTGAGCGATGGCGCGAACCGGAAGCAGCCATCGACTCGCAGCGGAATGGCTTTAAGTTTCCCACGGATGTCTGCACAAATTTCAGCGTTAGAGTAACTAATTCCGGCACCGAGAAGCGTTAGGCAGGTGTTATCGAAGCAAATCCCACCGGAGATAGAAACCTCGGTGAAGCCGAAAGTCGCATCGATCGTCAGGACGATGTCGGTCCCGCCGATGACTGGAATCCTGTACGGAATCGTTGCGACATAGAACCTTGCGCTTGGGCTCGCAATAGCTTGTGGAGTGGGAGCCGGATCAGTGGATGGTGAGCCGGAGGTTACGTCGGTTTCGGTGTAGTTGACCGCAGAGTTTGTGGAAGTGATGTCGGTATCAAACTCTGACGGGTCGACAAGCGGTTCTTGCGACTCCTCAGCCGCTGCATTGCCAGTCATTCCCGTTGCTCCGAACGCTCCTACGCCTCCTGCCGCGCCGAGCGATTTGACGAAGCGTCGTCGATTGACCGAGTTTGTGCCCTCGTTCGCATCACCGAATTCGTCCGTCGGGGGTTGCTTGGACATCGCATTTCAGACCATACCCGAGACTATTTTTACATTAATGCATGAGCAAACAACAATCCGATGAGCACCTATCCAGAGGATTGGCAACTACCAACTCAGTGGGCGAATGTTCACCCAGTGGACACCTGCCTAGCAGGTAAGGTGAAACCGACAACACCTGTAGCCTGCCGCAATGTCACTCATTGATCGCCTTCGCCAGCCCGAATACACCGGCGAAAACCGTTGTACCCCCTGTACAACGGTCAACATCGCTATCGCTGCCGGGGCAAGCGTACTTGCCGCCGTTGCCTCGACCGTCCTCGGGGCCGGGGTATTCACGCTCTCGCTCGGTACCATCTACCTCCGTGGGTATCTCGTCCCGGGTACGCCCACGCTCACGAAACGCTATTTCCCTGAACGCGTCCTCGGGAGGTTCGAGAAAGACTCTACGACACCAGTGGCCGACGAGACCGTTGAAATCGACCCCGAGGGGGTACTCCTCGACGCCCACGCGGTCGAACCCTGCGGAGAGAGCACCGACCTTTGTCTCACTGCCGACTTTCAGCAAGCGTGGCGCGAAAGCATCCACACGGCCCGCACACACGATCTTGGCGAGGATCATCTCGCGGACATGCTTGATATCTCGACCACGGACGACCAGATCACGGTCGATCAACACGGCGAGGCGTTCGTTGTCCGCACCGATGATGCCGTCGTCGGGCAATGGAGTTCACAGGCTGCGGCCGTCGCCGACGTCGCCGCCGCGACCGAACTCAACGAACGCCTTTCCCGCTGGCAGAACCTCGCCCCTGCCGAGATCGCGCGCGTGCTGATGAGCCTCCGTATCTTCATCGAACAGTGTCCCGACTGCGACGGTCCCGTGCAGGTGGAACAGGACGCCATCGAGTCGTGTTGTCGGTCGTATGATGTGATTATCTCAGCCTGTCAGGACTGTGACTGTCGCCTGTTCGAAATGGAATGGGACGATACCGACGCGGACGACGGACAAGAACAACCGAATCAGTCCACTCAAGCAACCGCATAAACAGGCAGAGGACTAATTTGCTGGTTCAGTATCGGGTGCTCCGAGCGAAGTGTCCGTCTCGTGCGGCTGTATCGATTGATCTCTGTAGGCCTCATACACTCCCTCACCCCACTTGATGGCCGTCGCACTGGTTGATTCGACCACCGCTTGTATTCGACCGACTTCATTGTAGCCCACAAGCGCGAGTTGCTCGTCCGAAACGAATAGTCCATAGGACAAACTCCCTTCGTACACCCAAATATCGACATGAGTAGGTGGATCTATCTCAGCCACATCAGCGCTATCGCTGCCATACTGCTGGCGGAGTGTATCAAATGCATCCGATGAGAGAACGTATTCGTACTCAGGAACACTTCCATCGTCCGTATCCACGCGACAAGAGAGTTCGATCGATAACGAGGAGACGACTGGCAGGAATCCTCGGACACGATCAGTTCCTCCAAAGCTGTTGAACAACCGATTTATCAGGGACATCGGCTGACCCGAATCAGGAGTTATCACGAGCGCGTCAGATAATTGACTGATATCGATCTTCGGAGGCGTGTTTACTGCTTCGAGAAACGGTGCCAGACGCTTGATCGTATCGGCGGCCTCACTCGCCGACACGAATTCCTCACGAAGAAGACTTCCGACCGTGGTTGTCGTGTATCCAGAACAAGTATCTTCGATCCAACCCCGTTCTTCCAGTACAGAGAGGTTACGCTGGACGGTGGAACGTGGGCTATTCAATCTCTCCATCAAATCACGAACATCCATCTGTGCGTCATCGAGGACATCGAGTATACGAAGCCGTTGCGGTGAGTTGCAGAGGCATTCAATTGCATCACAACGTTCGGTCATGTATATTAATAATAACTATATCTGCCTTAAAATTACGTTGTGGGAGTTAATCACACTATTTCAACGTGTCTTTCTGTTACAGGACAGGTGGGATAAGCGTAAATCTCGAATTGTTGACTGTAATTAGCAGGTGAGTACCTGGATTCGAACAAGAACCATGAGTGGAGGCCGATGAAGATCACTCGAACTTCTCCAGCAAGCGTTCGTAGAACGACTCTACATCGCCCGCGGCCTCGCCGTCTCGGGTGGCGAGCTTCTCGACGATGAGTTCGGGCGTCGATCGCGCGAGCACGCCCTTCTTCGGCGAGCGCTCGACCACGAGTTCGCCCCCCTCCAGCCCGACCGCCTCGATGCCGTCGACAGGAATATCGAAGCCGGCGGCCTCGCGGATCTCGCCGGCGAGATGCGAGACGAACACCGCCGTGGTCTCGCCGCCCGCGAGTTCTTCGAGGATGCCAGCGATGATTCGGGCCGACGCACCTGGTTCGGTGATGCTTTCGAGCTCGTCGACCAGCACGAGCCGCCGGCCCGTTCCGGAGACGAGGCCGGCGAACTCCCGGAGTGTGGACTCGAACGCGCCCGCGTCGAGAGTGCCCTGGCTCTTCTCCTGATAGTGCAGCGAGTCGTAGCGCTCGACGCGGGCTCGCTCGGCGGGGACGGGCAGCCCCATGTGCGCGAGCACCGTAACGAGCGCGAGGAGATCGAGGGTCGAGGTCTTCCCGCCACTGTTGACCCCCGAGAGCAGCGTCGGGCCCGCGACTCCGTAGTCGATCGGCTCGACCGCGTCGAAGGAGACGTCGAGCAGTGGCGAGCGGCCGGCCTCGATCGCGACCCCGCTGCCGCCGAGTTCGGGCAGCGTGCAGTCGAACTCGCGAGCGAAGCGCGCGACGGCGAGTTCGACGTCGCGTTCGAGCGCCGCGTGGACGAGTTCCTCACAGTCCTCCCGCAAGTCGGCGAGATCCGCCGCGAGGTCGCGTTTCAGCCGCGTCGCTCGACGGTCGCGCGCGGCGGTGAGCTCCTCGCGGAGCCGGCTCACGACCGCCTCGTCGTGCTCCACGGGAAAGGTGGGCTCCTCGGGGAACGCCTGCGCGGCGATTTCTGCCTCGCCAGCGTCGAGCGCAAGCGCGTCGACGAGGTGTTCGCGCGCGGCCTCGATCGCGGCGGCGTGTTCGTCTTCGAGCTCGCGCGAGAGCAGCGAGTCCACCCCCGCGCCCTGCTCGACGAGCGAGAGCAGGTCCGATCCTTCGATGGTGACGTCGCGCTCCTCGATCGCCTCACGGAGTCGGTCGTTCGCCACGCTTTCACCCGTCGAGACCGCCGCGTCGAGATCGTCGACCGCCTGGCGCAGCCGCGCGAGTTCGTCGTCGGGTACCACGCTTCCCTCGTCGTCGAGCCGGGAAAGCGCGTCGTCGAGCACCGCGAGATCGCAGGGGGTATCGAGGTCGGCGGCCCGTGCGACCGCGGCGGCCGCCCGGAGCCGATCGCGGTTTTCGGCGAAAAAGGCGAGCAGCCGCTCGGGAACCACCATTGCGGGTTTTTCGAGCGCGTCGGGTTCGACTCGGACGTCACCCGCGATGTCGATCCCGGCGAAGGACTCGTCGAGTACAATAACTGTCGAGTAGCCCGTCGCGAGATCCGCGAGACCGCGGGCGTCCTCGACGATCTCGACCGAGATTTCGGGGTAGGCGGCCTCGGCCGCGGCGTGGCGCTCGGCGTCGGCGGTGGCGAGACACCGCTCGCGGACCCGAATTCCAGTGGGCGATTCGAGCGGTTCGACCCCGGAGAGTGCGTCGAGCACCTCGGGATCGGGATCGTGTTCCATCGCCTGCGTGGCCCACTCGCGGACCTCCTCGATCCGAGACGTGCTGGCCGCGGGATAGAGGGTTTCGAGCCGCTTGGCGGCGTAGTCGGTGACCGCGCGGTCCTGGAGGAGGGCAAGCGCGTCGCGGTAGATCTCGCGGGCGCGATCGGTCGCGAGGAACTCCCCGGCATCGTCGTGTTCGGCCTTGATTGCCGCCCGTGCGATGGTCGCGGCACGCCCCGGCGTGACGCCGGGAGCCTCGGCGAGCGCCGCCACGTCGCCCGCCGCGAGCGCGCGTTCGGGCTCGTCGAGCGCCGCGAGGCGTTCGGCGGTTTTCGGGCCGACACCGGGGATGGATTCGAACTCCATCGCCTGCGTCAAGCCCCGCCGGGGAGAAAAACCATCCGGGGAGCGATCGGTACGCAGCCGGTCGCCGCCGAACGCAACGCGCTTTTGCCCCACGATCCCGAATCGGAACCATGAACGTCGAGGCGAAAGCAGCCGCCGTCCGCGAGGATCTCGCCGAACGCGATGGGGTCTTGATCGCGTTTTCCGGTGGTGTGGATTCGAGCGTGGTCGCGGCGCTCGCCCACGACGCGCTCGGTGAGGACGCCGTGGCCTGCACCGCCAAAAGCGAAACGCTGCCGGCGGCCGAACTCGACGACGCGAAACGGGTCACGGAGGAGATCGGCGTTCGCCACGAGATCGTGGAGTTCTCGGAGCTCAGTAGTGATGAGTTCGTCGCGAACGACGGCGACCGGTGCTATCACTGCCGCACGATGCGGCTCTCGGCGATGTTCGACGCCGCGCGGGAGTTGGGAATCACGACGGTCTGTGACGGGACGAACGCCTCCGATCCCGGCGAAGGCCACCGGCCAGGTCTCCGCGCGGTCGAGGAACTGAACGCCTACTCCCCACTATTGGAACACGACATCACGAAGGAGGAGGTGCGAGAAATCGCCCGCGAGTACGGGCTCTCGGTCGCGGACAAACCTTCGATGGCGTGTCTCTCCTCGCGGATTCCCACGGGCCTGAACGTCACCGAGGAGCGCCTCTCGCGGGTCGAGAAGGCCGAAACCCTCCTTCGGACGTGGGGGTTCGAGCAGTTCCGAGTGCGCGATCACGACGGTCTCGCGCGTATCGAGGTCGCGCCCGAGGAGCTGGAGCGCGCGCTCGATGCCGACTTCGTTCGAGCAGCCCGCGAGCATCTCACCGACATCGGTTTCGAGCACGTCACACTCGATCTCCACGGCTACCGCACCGGGAGCGTCAGCCCGGAAGACGATGCGGCGGCCGAGACTGCGGATGGGGCAGGAAGCGACGCGTCGGGGCCCGTTTCGGGCGATCTCGATCTCGGTGCGGAGTACCCGACCGCCGAGGATTGAGGCCGTCGCGGGTTCGACACGACCTCACTCACGGTAGCTCGTGTCGTTCTCTCGGACGATCGCGAATCCCTCGTCAGGATCGCCCCGGAGTTCGTTCACTGCACAGTTTTTCTGTGACTCGCCGGCGATCGATTCCACGTAGTCGATCCCTTTGAGACGAGCGAGCAGCGCGTAGAGCGGTCCGCCGTGAGTGACGATCAAGACCGTTTCGTCCTCCGTATCGGCGACGAGACGATCGAACGCGGCGAGTACGCGCTCGCGGCAGTCGAGCAGGCTCTCGCCGCGCTCGGGGACGGCTTCGAGCGCCGCGATGCCGGACTCGGTGACCGCGAACTCGGGATAGGTCTCGAACAGCGCCTCGTAGGAAAGCCCCTGGTACACCCCGAAATCGCGCTCGCGCCACGCCCGATGGAACGTCGGCTCGACATCGACGCCAGCTTCGTGGACGAGCACCGCTGTCTCACGGGTCCGCCGGAGGTCGGAGGCGACGAAACGGTCGACGTCGTACGTTGCGGCGAGATGGTCGCCGACGAGCGTGGCTTGCTCGCGTCCCCGTTCGGAGAGCGGAACGGGTGCCCAGCCCTGGACTCGTCGGGCCGCGTTCCACGGGGTCTCACCGTGGCGGACGAGGAGAACGGTCATGACCGTGTTTGGATGGCCGCTCGAATGAGCGTTGGTATCCCGACCCCGAGCGAGGAGTGGAAACTGGTTTTTCGGTTTCCCATGGGTCGTGTTGACACTCGAATGCGTGAGAGACCGTATCGTGGAGTATATATCCGGTGACGTGGAATCGAAGGCGTATGCCTGAATGCCAGAACTGTGGTGCGTTCGTGACGGCGGCGTACGCCCGGGTTTTCACGCCGAGCGAAGTCGAGGACCCACGGGTGTGCCCGCAGTGTGAGGACAAGATCCGCGACGGCGCGGAAGTCAGGCAGGCGCGGTCGACGCGGCGCGGCTAGTTCTCGGCGTCGGCGACGATTTCTCGGACGGACTCGAAGACTTCCTCAGCACGTGCTTCGTCGCGCGCCTCGGCAGTGATCCGCACGAGCGGTTGGGTCCCGCTCGCCCGCACCAGAAACCACGCGTCCCCGAGGTCGGCGCGGACGCCGTCGAGCGTTCGGACGTCGTCGTACTCCGCGATCACCCGCTCCTCGACGCGCTCCATCACGCCACCCTTGTCGGCGGTCTCGACGTTCGCACGCCGGATCGGGTAGGTTTCGATCTCGGTAGCACGCTCGGCCAGCGGACGCTCGGCGGCGAGCGCCGCGAGGCGACAGGCTGCGAGCGGACCGTCGGGACAGAGGGTCTGAGCGGGCCAGATCCACGCGCCGCTCGGTTCGCCGCCGAACACCACGTCCGCCTCGGTCGCGCGCTCGGCCACGAACACGTCGCCGACTTTCGTGTGGGTGACCGTCGCTCCGAGCGGCGCGAGCGCATCGTCGACCGCGAGACTCGTGTCGACAGGAACTGCAACACGCGGTTCGGCGATATCGCTCCGCGCGACCGCCTCGCGCGCAAAGAGTGCAAGCAGGACGTCCCCGGAGAGGAACTCGCCCGCACCGGTGGCCGCCCGCAGCCGATCGGCGTCGCCGTCGTGGGCGATCCCGAGGTCGGCGTCCGTCGTTTCGACCAGTCTTCGAAGCGACTCGCAGTTCTCGGCGGTCGGCTCGGAGGGCCGGCCCGGGAACCCACCATCAGGCTGGGCGTTGAGCGTCTCGACTGCACAGCCGAGGGCCTGGAGCGCGTCGACGGTGACGCCGCCGGCTCCGTTGCCGAGGTCGACCGCGACTGAGAGCGGGTCGTCGATCTCGACTGCTTCCACGAGCGACTCGACGTGGCGCTCGGCGGCGTCGGTCGGGGTGCGGTCGCCGAGACCGTCCCACGCCTGGAGATCGGTCTCGTCCTCACGGACGCGCCGGGCGATCGTCTTGCGGGCGGCCTCGTCGAACGCCTGGCCGCTCGGCTGCCAGAGCTTGATCCCGTTGTCCGGTGCGGGGTTGTGCGACGCCGTGACCGAGATGCCGGCGTCGGCGTCGTGCCAGCCGACCGCGCGCGCCACCGTGGGAGTGGCTGCAAGCCCCAGATCGAATACATCAGTGCCGGATTCGCGGAGGCCGGCGGTCAGCGCGTCGGTGAGGAGCCGCCCGCTCTCGCGCGGGTCGCGACCGACCACGGCGCTGTCGGCGTCGATCCCGACCGCACGGCCGACGGCAAGCGCGAGGTCGGCCGTCACCGTCTCACCGACTGGCCCACGGATGCCGCTGGTGCCGAACATGGGCGTGGTCTGGGAGCGTGCGGGTCAAGACAGTACTGGTGTTCGGTAGGGCGGTCCGTACGCGTCGTCACTCAATCTTGCCGTCGTACCGTATCCCCAATAAAGTCAGTTACAACAGTTTCCTCAGATTCCGAAAAACACTTACAATAGTAATGGTACCGTGATAGCAGATGACAATGGATCAAAAAAGCCCCGATCGTCGTAACCTGTTGAAAATTCTCGGTAGCGTGGCCGGAGTGGGGGGACTTGCCGGCTGCCTCGGTGACAGTGGTAATAGCAGCGGCGGCAGTGGTGGTGGCAACGATAGTGGAGGCGGTGGCGGTGGTGGCAACGGTAGCGGCGGCAGCAGCGGGAACAACAGCGGTAGTGGCAACGGTAGCGACGGTAGTGGTGGCGGCGGGGAGACCGGAATGGTGATGCTCACCTCGACTTCGACCACCTCGGCCTACGCGATGAGCCAGGGCATCGCCGCAACCGTCAATCAGAACAACAACACGGTAAATGTCGACGCACGTCCAAGTGAAGGGACGAACGCGAACGTCGGCCAACTGCAGCGCCAGGCCGCCCAGATCGTCTACATCCAGAACTGGACAGCGAACAAGCTCCGGGAGGGCCAGGACCCCTTCTCGGACCTATCGTTCACCCCGAATCAGGTCCACCACCTCTACGATCTCGGCTGGTTTCTCTGTACCGGCAATCAGGGCTGGGAGACAGTCGCCGACATAGAGAGCGGCAGCCGGGTTTCGCCGACGCCTCGCGGGTCGGGGACCTCAGAGATGCTCCAGCAGGCGCTCGGTTACGCCACTGAGGATTACGAGCGTGTCAGTATCGACTACGGAAGTCAGGGCAGCGCGATGAGCGCGGGTCGGCTTGATGTCGGAGCCGGAACGTTCGTCAACTTCTCCGTCGAGCCAGGCTGGTTACAGGAGATGAAGGGAACTGTCGACCTCCGACTACTCGATTTCCCCGACAACGTCGCCTCGAAGCTCCGTCAGGACCCCGCAATCAACGTGACCGATATCGACACGAGCCAGTTCGATGGGTTCGCGTACGCGCCCGACCAACTGACGACGCCGTCGCTGTCGTACAACTTCATCGCGCGTAACGATTTCAGCTACGACGCGGTGTACAGCTATCTGGAGACGCTTCACGCCAACCGAGAAGGGTTGGAGGAGTACAACGCGCTGCTCGGCCCGCTAGCCGACGAACAGCAGTTCCTCGCCAACCCCTATGACATGCCGTTCCACCCAGCAGCGGCGGATTTCTACGAGGAGATCGGCATCTGGAACGACGACCTGACCAGAGGAGAAGAGTAACCAAATGAGCACACTGGCGGACGCGGACGGTATCGGAACCGCGATCGGCGATGCTGTCAACCGCTGGACCGATGAGCGGACGACCGGCGAGCTCACACTCCGTGCCGTTATCGGGCTGTTCGCCGTCACGTTGAGTCTCTATACGTTCTACTTCGCCTACTCGCTCGTGTTCGTCCGAGTTCGTCACTCGAACATCTTTCTGGGGGTTGGGCTCGCCATCTTCTTTCTCTACGAGGCACAGAAGCACCTGTACGGCACCGCCGACGTAGCGGCCTACCGTGACCGCAAGACCGCGCCGGAGGGGTCAGTACTCTCCCGCGTGCGTTCGCAGTTGGGACGGTTCGACGGGCTGGTGATGATCATCGAGGCAGCCGGTGCGCTCCTCGGGGCGTGGTACGTCGAATCGAACTTCGACCGGCTGTTGAACGATGCAGTCATCGTGGGCTACACCCAGCAGGACTACCTCATGGGGCTGCTCATCATCGTTGTCGTCACCGACGCAACCCGGCGGGCGTACGGATGGGCAATCACGTCAGTCGTACTCTTCACCATCGCCTACGCGCTGGCCGGACCGTGGCTACCGGGTTTTCTCGGCCACACGGGGATGACGTGGCAGAACGTCGCCCGCTATGGAGCCATCGGGCTGTCGGGAACCTACGGGTTCATCCTCGGCATCGGAACGACGTGGGTCGCCGTGTTCATCATCTTCGCCGGAATGGCGAAGACCTACGGTGCGCTCGAATACATCCTGAACGGCGGGCAACGGCTCGGAAACTACCTTCGAACCGGTGTCGTACAGGTGGCGGTCATCGCTAGCATGGCGATGGGATCGATCACCGGGTCGGCCGCTGCGAACACTGCAACCACCGGTAGTTTCACGATTCCGATGATGCAGGATCAGGGGGTTCGCGACGACTTTGCGGCGGCAATCGAGAGCGTTGCCTCCTCGGGTGGGCAGATGATGCCGCCCGTAATGGGTGTTGCCGCATTCATCATGGCCGACATCCTCGGCGTCTCTTACGTCGAAATCATCCGCGCAGCCCTCATTCCGGCACTGTTGTTCTACTTCAGTGTCGGTATCGGGGTCCAGTTCGTCGTGCTACGCTTCGGTTGGACAGCCGAGCAATCCGCCTCGGGAACGCTCGTCTCGTCGCTGTTCAGCCGCGATTCGCTCGTCGCCATCGGGTACGTCGCCCTCGTCGCGGTGGCCTTTGCGGTGCTCGACTCGGTCATCGGGCTGTCCGCGCTGTTCGCAGGGCTCGGCGCGCTCGGCGTCGTCGTTTTGGTTCGGCTGCTGCAGGCTTTGATCGCACAGGGCGACCCAACGGCGGCCCGCGCGGAGTTCGCGGTCGCAGCCGAGGGTTTCTTCGAAGGACCACATTTCCTCGTCCCGATGGCGGTGTTGGTCTACACCTTGGTCGTGATGCGGTTAACGCCGTTGTCAGCCGGACTATATACCGCGGTCACGCTGGTTGCGACCATCGTTGTCCGGTGTTTCGTCGTCGATTCGCTGCTCCGAGCACCGGTCACGGCGACGGTACAGACAGTCAAAGGTCTCCGTTCGGGCGCAATCGAGATGGCTCCGCTGGTCGGCGTTCTCGCCGCGATGGGTATCATCATCAGTATGCTCACCCAGACTGGCCTCTCCTCGAAAATCTCCATCCGGATGGTGGGGCTGGCTGGCGGCGTGTTCATCGCCGTGCTCCTGATGGCGATGTTCCTCAGTATCCTGTTCGGATTGGGGATGCCGACGCCCGCGGCATACATCCTCGTGGTCATCCTCGTCGCGCCCGGTATCATCGAGGTCGGTGTCCCCGAACTCACGGCTCACCTGTTCGTGTTCTACTTCGCAATGCTGTCGGCCATCACCCCGCCGGTCGCGGTGGCGGTGGCGGTCGGCTCGCGTATCGCGGACGCGAATTTCATTCAAACCGGGATTCAGGCCCTTCGCATCGGCGTTTCGGGCTTCTTCATCCCGTTCGCGTTCATTTCGAACGCGAGCCTCATCTATTGGACCTTTCCCGGAACGCTCGTACACACCACTATCGTTTTCGTCGGTGTTGTGGGATTGATCGCTTCGACGACGGCCTATGACGGTAAAAACGTTCTCAGCGCCGTGCCACGGTTCGTCTACTTCGGCCTCGCCCTCATCGCACTGTACGCACCAATGACCATCGTCCAAGCCATGGCGGCGATGCTCATCGGTGTCGGTCTCGTGTTCGCTCAAATGGACCAGTTACCAGCGACGGTCACACCAGTAAAGGAACGCTGAGCGGTCGGTCGTCACGGAATCCTCGCCAGCGCCGAACAGCGCGAGCGTGGGCTTGAGACCCGCGAACCACTCGTCGTCGAGGTCGGCGATGGCCGCACGACGCGTCGCGAGATCGATCTCGTGGGGATCTCCAGTGTTTCTCAAGGACGTGACGGTAGTAGGTGAACGTTCGTGCATCGGTATCGATGCGCATCGGTGTCTCGGCAGTCGGCATGATAGTCCTCAGTACACCCGCGACTATACCAGCTTCGTGCCCCTCGGATCGTGATTCGAGGGTGGCTGGATCGGTGTATTCACGACCATCGGGCCGGGACAGCGAGTCAGTCGCCAGTCTCGACGCGGGGATCGAACAGCGTGTAGTAGCTCTCCCGAGCGGCGTTCGTGACCGCGATCACCCCCGCCGGGAGCAACACGACCGCGAAGACGAGTCCGGGATGTCTGCTCGCGGCGGCATCGATGGTGAGGGACCCGAAACCGGGAGTGCGGCTGATCCACTCGATCACGTACAGTCCGACCAACACCAACCCCAGCATCTCGGACGTGAGCACCGTGGTCAGCCGTGCCGCCGAGTGGGCGAACACGTGACGGCAGAGCCGGAGCCGACCCAGTCCCTTCGCGCGGGCGACTTTGAGGAACGGCTCCTCGGCGTACCCTTCGAGGTCGGTGCCCGCCGCCCGGAGCTGGATGGCCAGCAGGTACAGCCCCATAGTGAGCGCCGGCCAGAGGAGCGCCTGGAGGTTCTGGGGATCGAAGGGCCCGAGCGCTGGGTTGTAGCCCAACTGCGTGATGGACTCCGTCGCGCCGAAGACGAACAGCGGGAGATAGCGCTCGATCAGGTACGCGACGAGAAACACCGGCACGGCGATGGCGGCCGCACCAGCCACCCCTGCCCACCGGTCGAGCGTCCCGCGTTCGCTGACGACCGCCAGCAACTGCAGCAGCGTGCCCGCGGCGACGGCAAAGGCGAGCGCCGGCCCGAGGTAGAGCAGCGTTACCGCCGCTGCGTCGAGGACGACGGACGTCGCAGAGACGGCCTCGCCACGAATCGGGACCGTTCCGAGGTCAAGCGTGAGCAAGCGGCCGAGCCAGTCGACGTACTGAGCGAGGAGGGGCTCGGCGGCCGCCACGAACCGGGGCTGGGCGTACGAGCCACCGAGCAGCCGGGGTGGGTATCCGCTGGTGACGTTTGGATTGCGCACGAACGAGAGGGCGAGGAACGAGCCGGTGAACACCAACCAGAGCGACAGTATCGACTGGAGAAGCCGCCGGGCAACCGCGAGGAGGGTGACCTGTCGACTCGATAGCTCCGTGCGCCCGAACATCAGGGAATCCGTCACGTTCGGAAGCTATTAGTCGTTCCCTTTTCGAGAGAGATAGAGACACACATGCAGGACGATTCCCACTCGACCTCCAGTATGCGCTTCGATGCGGTCGACTGGGAGAGCTTCGATGCCGAGGGAACCGCTCCGACCGTCCCCCGGTGGCTCGTCGGCGGTACGCTCGCGTTCGTCGGTGGATTCGGCTACGACTCCCTTTCGGCGACGGGGCTGCCCGTCGACCTGACTGGGCTCGACTGGCTGTTGGTCGCGGGGCTGTTCGGCTTTGGCTCGTTCGTGCTCGCGATCTCGCTGTACAGACCCCGGCAGCTGCGCCACTACTGGGAACAGTTCCGAACCGACCGGCTCGCCGTCGCCTGTTTGGGCGTTCTCACCGTGTTCTTCCTCGTCGGACTGTTCGGGCCGTTCGTCGTCGCCGAGCCGAAACTCCATACCCTCGTCTCCTCACAGCCGCCCGTCTGGGGAAGCATCGACGCCGAGTTCGTTCCCACCTGTGCCGGCCCGGTCGTCGACGGCCGCTGTCAGGGAACGTGGCGGTTCCCGCTCGGGACGATGGCCATCAGCGGCAGGGACATGGTCGGCATGCTCGTGTTGGGGACGCGGACGAGCCTGAGCGTCGTGCTCGGCGCGGCGACGATCATCGTCCCGACCGGTGTCGGCGTCGGGGTCGTCGCCGCGACGGTCGGCGGTCGCACGAGGGATGCGCTGCTCTGGCTAGCCGAGCAGCTTCAGACGTTCCCCGGCATCCTCGCGTACCTGCTGTTGTTCTACTGGGTGGTCGAGGGCCGGCTCAGCCTCCTCATTGCGGTGTTCGGGCTGGCTGGCTGGGGAGGGCTCGCACGGCTCGTTCACGACGAGGTTCGCCTCCGTCGGAACGAACAGTACGCACGGGCGGCCGAACTCGGGGGCGTCGGCTCTCGACGGCTGCTGGGTCGTCACCTGCTCCCGAACGTCGCCCCTGCGATCGTGTCGAACGTCGCCCTCCAAGTGCCGCTGTTCGTGCTCATCGAGGCCAGCGTATCGTTCATCAGGCTTCCCGTCATGACCGGGTCCGCGACGCTTGGCGACCCGACGCAGATATCGTGGGGGCAGCTGATATACCGATCACTGTTCACCGCCGGGCTCCCTGCGGCGTGGTGGCTCGCGGGACTCCCGCTGCTGTTCCTGTTCCTGACGGTCTTTTGCTTCAACGTCGTCGGCGACGCGTTCGTTGACGCCCTCGAACCACGCGGCTGACCGCTCGCAGGAGCCTGCCCGCGAGAGACGACTACCGGAGTGCAACGTGTTTCGATGATATCGTCACCGTTGGAGCACCGAAAGCGACCCCGGGCATCGGTCGGCGGTCGCCTCGGTTCTGGGTGGTGACCCTGGTGCTGTCGCTCGGCGGCCGAAAAACGTGAGAGGGGAAGGAACCGACTTACAGGTCGCGCGGCTGGACCGTCTTGCGGTCGTTCTCGTCGGCTCGTCGTGCGGCGTCGTCGAGGAGCTCCGTGACCTCCTCGTCGAGCGCGTCGTAGAAGTCCGACGCAACGTTCATGTCATTGAGCTCTTCTTTCACGGCGGCTTTGACGATCAGGTCTGCCATACGCAGCTTTGTTCCGAAGGGACCTTTATAAACGTTCCCATAATCGTTCGATTTCGGGGTTCTCGACCGGGTTCGCGGTCGAACGGGGAGTCGATGGGGAGTAATAGTTCGGGCTCCGACCGGGGGTATGCGCGAGACGCTCGAAGCGCTCGCAGCGGGCGAGATCTCGGTGACGGCAGCGGAATCGCGGCTTGCAGGCTATGCGACCGGCGAGGCGGGACGATTCGACGCCGCCCGCGAACAGCGCCGCGGTGTCCCCGAGGCGGTGCTCGCAGACGGGAAGACGTCCGCCGAAGTCGCCGAACTCGTCGCGCTCGCCGTCGAGACGACCGGCCGCGGGCTCGCGACGCGGGTCGATCCAGCGACCGCCGACGCAGTCGTCGATCGCCTCGCCGACGACCGCCCCGATGCGACAGTGGCATTCGACGAGCGGACGGGCGTCCTCCGGGCGCACGCGGCCGAGTACGAGACACCCGACCTCGAAGCGGTCGTCGGCGTCGTGACGGCGGGGACCGCCGACACCGGACCAGCAGGTGAAGCCGCCGCCGTGGTGCGCGAGATGGGCGCGACGGTCGAGCAGGTCGACGACGTCGGCGTGGCCGGGCTTCACCGCGCGCTCGATCGGCTCGAGGACATCAGACGGACCGACGTCCTCGTGGTCGCCGCCGGCCGCGAGGGCGCGCTGCCGACGGTGCTGGCGGGGCTGGTCGACGCGCCAGTGATCGGGCTGCCGGTGGCCTCGGGCTACGGCCACGGCGGCGACGGCGAGGCCGCGCTCGCGGGACTCCTCCAGTCGTGTACCGTTCTGACGGTGGTGAACGTCGATGCGGGCTTCGTCGCGGGCGCACAGGCTGGGCTGATCGCACGGGCGGTCGACGCGGCGCGCGATCGGGAACCACAGCGGGACGAGTAGCGGTCCCGGATGGTAGCCGAGCAAAAGCACCGGAAATGCACGCCCAGCGGCCGGTCGGGGAGGATATTTACCGTTCGAGACCGTACTGTAGATCGTTGACAGCCGCCGCTGTCGACGAGTCCCCATGCCAGAGTGTGACTACTGCGGCGCGCACGTCTCGGACCGGTTCGAGCGCGTCTTCGCCGACGAACACGGCCGGATCTTCGCGTGTCCCGGCTGTGCGGCGAACGCGGGCATCGCCGAGGCGGCCAAGGAACGAGCGAAAAACGCCTGACTGTGGCCCTCCAAGCGGATCGCGTGTCCCATCACGTCTACGTGATCGAGTGTGACGACGGGAGCCTCTACACCGGCTATACCACCGATGTCGGCAGGCGCGTGCGTGAACACAACGCGGGCGAGGGCGCGAAGTACACCCGCGGCCGGACGCCGGTCGAACTCCGCCACGTCGAGACGTTCGCGGAGAAGGGAGCGGCGCTCTCCCGGGAGCACGCGATCAAGCGCCTCTCACGAGCGGCAAAGGAATCGCTGCTCGGCGAGTGAACGACACTCGCTCGACGGGCATCTGTGCGCGGTGAGCCGACGCGTCGGGATCGAACGTCCGACGATCCCGAACGGTGACCTCGACCGCCACCGACGTTCCGGTCCGGTCCTCGATCGTGCTCGCGAGCGCCTGTGGAAGATTCGGGTACGACCGGTCGGCGGGTTTGCTCACGGCAACGACGACCGAACGCTGCCCGCCGAGCACGTCCGCACCGACCACCTCGACCGAGAGATCTTCGAGTTCGACCGCTCCGTACCGCTCCTCGGCGAGTGTGTCGTCGGCAGCGTCGTTGACCGCGCGATCGAACTGGACCTGTGCGAGGAGTCCGAGCCCCGAGACGGCGAGAACGGCGACCAGAACCACGAGCGCGATCGCCACCGGAGCGAACCGCCGACGGCCCCTGTCGTCGCCCCACGTCCCCGGCCGGTAGCCGAGATAGCCGAGCGCGAGAAAGCCCGAGAGGTTGACTGTGACGGTGTTGACGACGAGCAGCGCGAGCGCGCCGAGCGCGACCGCGGGCAAGCCCCACGCGACCCCGATCCCGACCGCCGCAGCGGCGGGAATGAGCGCGGCCGCGATCATCACGCCGACGAGTGCCTCCGAGAGTCCGGTCGAGAGCCCGAACGCGCCAGCGGCCCCCGCACAGACCGCCACCGCGAACGCCAGCAGTCCGGGTGAGGTGCGCTGGGCGACCTGCGCGACGTTCGCGACGTCGAGGCCCGTCGGGACGAGTCCGGTGATTTCGAGGGCGAACCCGAGGACGATCGCGGCGACGATCGCTGCCGCCAGCCCGCCGGTCTGTGAGCGGAGTCCGAGTCCGATCAGCTTCCGGTCGTTGAGCGCCATCCCGACGCTGGTCATCATCGCCGAACCCACCTGTGGCGCGATCACCATCGCACCGACCACGATCGCCGCGGAATTGAGGAGGAGGCCGGCGGCCGCGACGACCGCGCTGAACACCGTCATCGCGTAGTAGGTCACGGGGTTGCGGTGCATGTCGAGCGCCTTCGCACGGATCTCCTCGTGGGCGACGCTGTCGTCCTCCTCGACGCCCGCAACGAACCGATCCTCGAGTTCGACGTAGTTGGCCGTCTTCGCGGTCTCCGCGCCGGAGATCACGGTGTAGCGGCTGTCGTCGAACCCCGCCTCACGGAGTTCGTCGAGGACGTACCCGACCGCCTGGGTCGGTAAGGGAAACTCTACCAGCGTCGACGAATCGCGCTCGCTCGCCTCCCGGGTGACGACGCGATCGATGTTCTCCTCGCGGAGCACGTCGAGGACCGCCTCGCGCTCGTCGTCGGGGACGATGAGCTTGATGAGCCGCATCGATAGCGGGAGTGTGAGTCCCCGCCGAATAGTCGTTGGCAAAGGCCGCTGTGCCGTTTGCTCGATAGCCGTGAGGCGGCCGCGTCTGACGGGGGACTTTTGTTCACGGGGCGGACAGCCAACGCATGGATGCGATCTCGTTCGGCACCGACGGCTGGCGCGCGACGCTCGACACCTTCACCGCGCCGCGGGTGCGGATGGTCGGTCAGGCGGTCGCCACCTATCTCGACGAGGCCGGCCACGACGCGCCGGTGGCGGTGAGCTACGACGCCCGCGAGACCTCCCGTGGGTTCGCCGAGGAACTCGCCCGCGTGCTCGCGGCCAACGGCTTCGACGTCCTCCTTCCCGAACGCGACCGCCCGACCCCGCTGCTCGCGTGGACGATCGTCGACCGCGACCTCGCGGGCGGACTGATGGTGACTGCCTCGCACAACCCACCGGAATACAACGGCGTGAAGTTCATTCCCGACGACGGCGCGCCCGCGCTCCCCGAGGTCACCGAGCGGATCGAGGAGTGTCTCGCCGATCCCGACCCACTTCCGGAAGCGGAGTGGGGCACCGTCGAGGAGATCGACTTCGTGGATTCACACGCCGACCACGCGCTCGACCTCGTGGCCGATCGAGCGGGTGCGTCACGCGGTGACGCCTTCCTCGACGGCGTAACAGTGGCTTACGACGCAATGTGCGGCAGCGGCCGGGACGTGACCGACGCGCTGCTCGAACGAGCGGGCGCGGACGTCGATCGACTCCACTGCGAGCAGCGCGACGACTTCGGCGGCACACCGCCGGAACCGAGCGCCGAGCACCTCGCAGAGCTGGCAGAACGGGTCCGGACCGGTGACGCCGCCCTCGGAATCGCGAACGACGGCGACGCCGACCGGCTCGCAGTCGTCACGCCCGAGCGGGGCTACCTCGACGAGAACCTGTTTTTCGCCGCGATCTACGACTATCTCCTGGAATCGGACGCTGGCCCGGCCGTCCGCACGGTCTCCACGACGTTCCTGATCGACCGAATCGCCGAGGCCCACAACGAGGACGTGATCGAGACACCGGTCGGATTCAAGTGGGTCGCAGAGGCGATGGGCGAGGCCGAGGCCCTGATGGGCGGCGAGGAGTCGGGCGGGTTCTCGATCCGCGGCCACGTCCGCGAGAAGGACGGCGTGTTGCTGGCGCTGCTCGCGGCGGCCGCCGCACAGGAAACACCGCTCGACGACCGGGTGGACCGGCTGTTCGACGAGCACGGCGCGATCCGCCAGGCGAAGATCAGCGTCGACTGCCCCGACGACGAGAAGGCGCGCGTGCTCGACGATCTGGAGGGGGAGCTGCCCGAGCGGGTCGCAGGCGAGTCGGTCGCCGAGGTGGTCACGAAGGACGGGTTCAAGATCCTGCTGGAGAGCGGTGCGTGGCTGCTGGCTCGGCCGAGCGGGACCGAACCCGTCCTTCGGGTGTACGCCGAAGCCGAGAGTGAGGGACGGGTCGACGAACTGCTCGACGCCGGCCGGGACCTCGTCGCGCCGCTCGTATAGGACCGAAGAAGTATATTCCACGAGCGGGTTCCGGACAGTCATGAACCAGACGGTTGTCGACCTACTAGAGCGAAACGCCGATCACGCCGAGGAATTCGAATCGCGATTCGACGACGTACAGGACTCACAGCACCCAGCAGTCGTCACGGTCTGCTGTTCCGATTCGCGCGTTCTCCAGGATCACATGTGGGAGAACGACGAGCCCGGACACGTCTTCACCTGTGCCAACATCGGGAATCGAGTATGCCAGCGGACCGACGCCGACGAGGTCGTCTCGGGAGATGTCCTGTACCCGATCGCCCACACCGGCACCGAGACCGCCGTCGTGGTCGGCCATACCGGCTGTGGAGCCGTCACCGCGGCGTACGACGCCATCACCGGCGACGCAGCCGGCGAGCCCGCTGGGATCGAACACGCTATCGGACTGCTGACACCACACCTCGAAGCGGGCGTCGAGGCGCTCCCCGCGGACGTGAGTCGCACCGAGGCCATCAACCAGCTCGTCGAGTACAACGTCGACCGCCAAGTAGCGGCGCTCCTCGAGAGCGAAGCGGTCCCCGACAGCGTCGATGTCGTCGGCGTCGTCTACGATTTTCAGGACGTCTACGCCGAGCGTCGGGGCGAGGTCCACGTCGTCAACGTCGACGGCGAGACCGAGGTCGACGCGCTGCGCGACATCCATTCCGAGATCGCCGCACGGATCGAGCGGCGGTGGGAGTACTGAGTGCGGGCGTAAGCCGCCACACGATCACGGCGGACGAATCGGCGAAAACGTTTTGCGGGCGAACGAAAAATCGTGAGTGATAGGACCGGGCCATGATCGATCTCACTCTCGATGTCGAGCAGTACGACTGTCCGTATATCGCCACGACCGACGATCACGACGTGGCGTTCTCGACGCTCAACTGGGAGTTCGACCGCACAGTGGAACGGCTCGAAACCAGGATGGTGGTCGACGGTGGCGACCGCGCAACCCTCGATCGCGGCCTCGCGACGCTCCGCGAACACGACCAGATCCACGAGTACGAGCTGGTGGCCAAACGCGACGGTGTCGCCCGGATCCGCTCGACGATCCCGACCACGAACGCGATGGGCGTGATCCGCGATCACGACGGCTACGTCACCGGACCGTTCCACATCGAATCGGGGAGCGAGCGCTGGCAGGTGGGGTTCGACGGCGAGGGGGCTGCCGAGGCCGCGTTGTCGGCGCTGGAAGCCGACAACGAGTTCGCGGTCGAGGCGCGCGAGGAGATCGGCCTCCCCGAGATGGGCGGCTACGTCCAGTCGGTGGGTGCGGCGATGACGCTCGTGGACGGCTGCCGTGACCTCTCCGAAACCGAGCGCCAGACCCTCGAAGCCGCCGTCGACGGTGGCTACTTCGACCGCCCGCGCAGCGCCGATCTCGGGGCGCTCGCCGACGAGTTCGACGTCTCGAAGCCCGCGGTCTCGAACACCCTCCGGCGCGGCCAGGAACGCGTGCTCTCGCGGGTGGTCGACGCGCTAAACGACCTCGACGAACGACCGGAATCGCCAAACTGACTCACCTGGTTTGAGAGACGATCGCTTCGCGGCAGGCCTGTAGATCAGGCTCGGGCTTGCCCCAGTATCTCTTCGCGGGCCTCCCGAGCACACTCGCGATTCCCCCGACCAAAATGGAGCGTGTTCTCGTTCACCGGATCGCTGAGCAGCCCGCCCGCGTCGACCTCGACGCCGGTTTGTTCTATCTGGAGGTAGCCGATGGTGATTCCCTCCGAGTAGTCGACCCCACGGATCTCGTCACTCGAAATCGTCTTGTCGTCGAACTTCGAGCGCCCGGCGCGTTCGATAACCACCCGATCCTCGTACACGGACAGGGTTCCGTCCTGAAACGCACAGACGACGATGGCGTCGGCGTGTTCCTCAACTGGGTCGGTGCCATCCTCTCCGGTCTCCCTGCCGCCCCTGCTCCACGGGAGGTCGACCATGACGTTCGTACATTGGAACGCGCAAAAAGCGTTCGTCCGTCGAAAGCGACAGTATCGTGTCGGCGGAACGTACCGACCACTGCACACCGCACCCTCCGGCAGCACTTCACGTCCGGTCGTGGAAGCGGTTCACGGCGTCGTAGAGCGCGCGGCGACGCTCGCTGTGCATGGCGTAGTGGTCCGCGCCCGCGAGTTCGAGGTACTCTGCATCGGGAGTGCCGAGTTCGTCGTACAGTGCGGTCGCGTCCGCGCGCCACGAGATTTCGTCGTCGGAGCCGCGAACGACGAGCGTCGGGACGTCGATGTTCACCGCGTCGTACGGCGGATCGTCGGCACAGCAGTCGGCGAAGTCCGCGAGCGCGCCCGTCTGAGCGATGTACCGGTTCTCGTCGACACCCTGGTTCGACTCGATCTGCGTTCGCCAGATCGCCTCGAACAGCGCGTCCGTGTCCTCACCTTGCCGGCTCTCGACGGTTGCGCGGTCCTGGTAGTAGTACGCGTCGAGGTCGGGGTCGAGCCCGAGCGCCGCGAGGCCGTCTTCGACGTCGTACGGCGTCCGGTAGACCGGCGCGCACTGGACCAAGGAAGCCACAGCGGGATCATCACGCTCGACCAGCCGTCCGCAGATATTTGTCCCCCACGAGACGCCGACGAGGTGCACAGTGTCGAACCGCTCGCGAACGTACCCGAGCGCGTCGGCAGCGTCGTTCGCGGCGAGGTCCGCACGAACCGGCGGGCCGTTTTCCTCGGGTGGTTCGCACAGTTCTGCAGGGCGGTCGCTGTCGCCGTACCCCCGGATGTCGAGCGCGAACGACGTGCGACCCCGTTCTCCAGGGGCGGCGAGCCACGAGTACGAGTCGTCGCCCGTGACCGGCGGGGCGAACAGCGCCCGGGCGCAGGTAATGCTACCGTGGACGAAGAGCACGGCCTCGCCGTCGTTCGTGTCGGAGGACCGTTCCCAGAGATTGAGCGAGAGACCGTCGCGCGCCGCCACGTCGTGAGTCTGAAGCGCCATGTTGACACCGCAATCCCAGACACCGAATAGAGTGTGGTTCACATGTTAGCATGCACGTCCACGCAGATCGGCGTGGTCAGGTGGATTAACATGTGAACATCGGGGTTGACACTTTGAAAGAGATATCGTACCATGTGTCATGAATATGACCGTCACCGATACGCCGAAGGACGAAGGTGCATACACTCTCCAGCGCTATAACAATCAAGCGCGTTCGGAGATGACGCTCGCCAACGGCGTCCCGAACGACAGCTGGGACGCGGCGATCAAGCCGAGCGACCCGATCGCGAGCGTCCCGGCGGATCAGACCATCATTCCCGAGAGTAGCTCCGAGATGGGCTGTTCGCTCTGAGTCCCCCATGTTGAGGACACGAGGACTCACGAAGCAGTTCGGGGGGCTAATCGCGGTCGATGACGTCGATTTCGCGCTCGGCGACGAACTCTGCTCGCTGATCGGGCCGAACGGCGCGGGCAAGACCACGTTCTGCGATCTGCTGACCGGCGCGCTCGAACCTACCGCCGGAACGATCGAGCTCGCGGGCGATCTCGACGTCCTCCTGCTCGACGAACCTAACGCAGGCGTGTCGAGCGAGAGCGTCGACGAGATCATCGCGCTGATCGACGACGTGGCCGACGATCACGCCGTACTGTTGGTCGAGCACAACATGGACGTCGTGATGAACGTCTCCGATCGGGTGGTCGTCCTCCATCAAGGGACGATCATCGCCGACGGCGATCTCGAGACCGTCAGGAACGATCCCGCCGTCCAGGAGGCGTATCTCGGTGGGGACGAGCCAGATGCGGACAACACGGGCGAGACAAACGCAACCGACACGGAGGGAAGCGCGGCGTGAGCGCCGACACGCAGCCGGACTCGGCAGATGGTGAGGCGATCGGAGCAGCCACTACGGCCGACGATGGATCGGAGCCGCTGCTCGCCCTCCGTGACGTCCACACCTACTACGGCGAGAGCCACGTGCTCGAAGGCGTCTCGCTCGATGTGAAAGAGGGTGAGGTGGTGGCGCTCGTCGGGCGCAACGGCGTCGGAAAGACCACGACGCTGCGCTCGATCCTCCAGCTCACCTCGCCGCGCGAGGAATCGATTCGATATCGCGACATGGAGTTTATCGAGCGGCGAACCCACGGGGTCGCGGGACAGGGCATCGGCTGGATTCCCGAGGAACGGCGGATTTTCTCCGAACTCACCGTCGCGGAGAACGTCCGGATCGCCGCGCCCGCCGACGAGACGGAACGCGCCCGGACGACTGCCTTCGAGACGTTCCCGGACCTCGAACGGTTCAGTGATCGGAAGGCGGGAACGCTCTCGGGCGGCCAACAGCAGATACTCGCGATCGCGCGCGGGCTCGTCGGCGGGAACGATCTCCTCGTCGACGAACCGAGCTCGTCGGCGGGGTCACGGTTCAGGGAGCGATCGAGGCGTTTCTCAATGGCCACGCTACCCTCTACCTCGGGCTGTTGTTCGTGGTCTCCGTGCTCTACGTTCCGAACGGACTGCTGGGCACGCTCCGGGATCGAGTCGGCGGAACGGTCGCCTCGTGGACGGCTCGCCGGCTCGAACGACGCCGCTGAACCGAACAGTACCATGATCACGAACCGACCTCGATCCGTCGGCCGATCGGAAGCGGGAGCAGGTCGGCCGACGAACGGCCGCAGGAGTATCGAGGCATCGACCACTCACCGAGTACGAATGCAACGTACTCGGGAAACAACGCAACGGAGACAACGAAATGAGCACTGACGACTTCGAGATCGACGAACCGGAACTGACCACCGACGACCTCCTCGTGCTCGAGGACCCCCGCTTCACCGCCGACACCGTGGCGATCGTCACCGGGGCGGCTTCGGGGATCGGCGAGGCGACCGCGCTCGCGCTCGCGGCGAACGGTCTCACGACTGTGGGGCTCGATATCGACGAAGAGGGCCTCGATGCGACCGCGGACCTTGCCGACGACCTCGGGGTTCCGGGCGAGTTCGTCCCCGCACCGACGGACCTGACCGACGACGAGGCGGTCGAACGCGCCGTCGACGAGGCCGCAGAGCACGGCGACCTCCGGTACGTCGCGAACATCGCCGGGCTCCAGCATATCGCCGCGATCGAGAACTTCCCGATGGAGCGCTATGACTTCATGCAGTCGGTAATGGTGCGCGCGCCCTTCCTGCTCGCGAAACACGCCATCCCCCACATCGAGGCGACCGACGACGGCGTCGGCGCGATCGCGAACATGTCCTCGGTCCACGGCCACTACGCGACTCAGGACAAGGCGGCGTACATCACCGCGAAACACGCCCTCCACGGGATGATGCGCTCGATCGCCGCCGAGGGAGAGGGGAGTCTCCGCGGCTTCTCGGTGAGCGTCGGCTACGTGCTGACGCCGCTGATGGTGAACCAGATCGAGGACACCGCCGCCGAGCGGGGGATCGACGAGCGGAGGGTCGTCGAAGACGTCATGCTCGGCCAGGCGCGAACGAAGGAGATGATGACGCCCGCCGAGGTGGCGAACCTGTTCGTCTTCGGGTTCTCCCGCCACGCGAAACACCTGAACGGCGGCGACTTGCTGTTCGACGGCGGGTACACGCACACCTACGAGTAGCGTCGGGGAGCCGGAGCGAGGATCGGTGGAACGCTCTCAGTCGCGTCGGCCTCGGAACCGTCCGGGTTCGTCGGCCGGCTCGATCGTGAATCCGAGCGCCTCGTAGAACGGACGAACGGGAGCGTCGAACCGCGCGACGAGGGGGTCGTCGTTCCCCGTGTGGTGCTCCCCGGCCGCCTCAACCAGCGCCGTACCGATCCCCTGATCACGCCGTGCGCGCCGGACGGCGATCGTCGTGATCTCGCGGCCGTCGAGAACGCACGCGCCGAGCACCCGGTCGTCGGCGACCGCGACCAGCACCACTTCTCGATCGATCGCTGCACGAACCGTCTCCGCATCGACCGCGAGCGCCGCCCCGTCCAGCACGCCCATCACCGCCGAGAGTTCGTCGGTTCGGGCCGGGCGAACCCTTATCACGCCGCGAGCAGGTCGTCGAGTTCGCCGAGGATGGCGTCGATCGACGGACGGTCGGCTGGCGAATCGCCTTCGTGGATCGAGTGGGCGTCGAGATCGTCGTTGCGGGTGTCGAGGATCACGGTTTGGGGCATCCGTCCGACGAGGTCGTGGAGTTCGCCGAGCGCGCCGAACCGGGTCGGCTGGTCGTACTGGTCGCCGACCTCAGTATCGGGATCCGCGAGCAGCGGAAACGGAAGGTCGAACGACTCCTGCCACTCGCGAGCGCGAGCTTTCGGCTCGGGCAGGACCGAGACGACGGCGACGTTGCGCTCGGTAAACTCGTCGTAGCGCTCCGCGACGTCCTGGAGTTGGTCCTTGCAGTTGCCGCAGTGGTAATCGCGCTGAAAGAGGAGCACGATCGCGTCGTGATCATCGGCGAACGCGTCGAGGGAGAGGGAGTCTGGTCCCGCACCGGCGTTCGGAAGTTCGAAATCGAGTCGCGCGATGGACATGGGGGCGGTTGGAGGGCAGGCGGCAAAGCCGTTTGGTCACCCACCCTTGATGAGCCGGAGCACCCGAACGTGGTCGGCGTCGATCGGGCGATCGTCCGGGACGGGACGGCCGTCGACCAGCACGGTTGCCTCGTGTGGCCCCAGCCCGACGGCGTCGAGCAGGTCGGCGTACGTTCCCTCGACGTCGAGTTCGTGCGTTTCGTCGCCAGCGATGTCGACCGTGATCATATCCGAGCCAGCCCGCGAGCGGTCTTGAGCGTGTCGCCGCCGTGGTCGATCGTTGCCGCGTCGCCGTCCGTTCCTGCGTCGTTGTTCGTTCCCGCGTCGATGTCTCGGGTGGCTTAAGAGCGGGCCGGTCATCCGGTCGGTATGAGCGAGAGCGCGACTGGGGCGGCCGGCCGGGACGAGATCTGGATCGAGAAGTACCGCCCCGAGACGCTCGCGGACGTGGTCGGCCACGAGAACATCGTTGGTCGCCTCGAAAGCTACGTCGCCCAGAACGACCTGCCCCACCTCCTGTTTTCGGGACCGGCCGGCGTCGGGAAGACCACGAGCTCGATGGCGATCGCCCGCGAGGTGTACGGCGACGACTGGCGCGAGAACTTCCTCGAACTCAACGCCAGCGACGAGCGGGGGATCGACGTCGTGCGGGATCGGATCAAGGATTTCGCCCGCACCAGCTTCGGCGGCTACGACTACCGGATCATCTTTTTGGACGAGGCCGACGCGCTCACGAGCGACGCCCAGTCGGCGCTCCGCCGCACGATGGAGCAGTTCGCGAACAACACCCGCTTCATCCTCTCGTGTAACTACTCCAGTCAGATCATCGATCCGATCCAGTCCCGCTGTGCGGTGTTCCGGTTCGGGCCGCTCGCCGAGGAGGCTGTGGGTGAGTACATCAGACGAGTTGCAGAGAACGAGGGGATCGAGGTGACCGACGACGGCGTCGACGCGCTGGTGTACGCCGCCGATGGCGACATGCGAAAGGCGTTGAACGGCCTCCAGGCCGCGGCCACGATGGAGGGCGCGGTCGACGACGAAGCGGTGTACGGGATCACCGCGACCGCGCGCCCCGAGGAGATCGAGGCGATGGTCGAGCGCGCGCTCGACGGCGATTTCACCGCTGCGCGCGCGAAACTCGACGACCTCCTGACCGACGCCGGACTCGGTGGCGGCGACGTCATTGACCAACTCCACCGCTCGGCGTGGGACTTCGACCTCGACGACGCGGCCACGGTTCGACTGCTAGAGCGCGTCGGCGAGACCGACTACCGAATCACCCAGGGCGCGAACGAACGCCTCCAGTTAGAGGCGCTGCTCGCCGCGCTCGCGCTCGAAGCGGAGTAGCGGTCAGGGGAACGAACGCCGTCGACGACAGGAGCCATATACCCACCACCAGTGGCACACGGTATGTCGTTCGGTGGTGTCATGATGCCCGCGCAGTTGCCCCCAGTCACGGCCGACATGCTGGTCGTGTTCGCGATCACCCTCCTTGCATTCTCGCTGTTCGCGACCGAACGCGTCCCGGTCGACGTCACCGCGCTGATCGTAATGGTCGCGCTGATGGTGCTCGAACCGTGGACCCAGATCTCGGTCGAGGCGGGCGTCGCGGGCTTTTCGAACGACGCCACGATCACGGTGCTCGCGATGTTCATCCTGAGCGCGGGGATCAGCCGCACGGGCGCGGTCCAGCAACTCGGCAAGCGAATGGCGTCGTTCGCCGGGAGCGACGAACGACGACAGCTTCTCTCGGTAGTGTCGGTCGCCGGGATCCCGTCGGGATTTCTCAACAACACGCCGATCGTCGCCATGTTGATCCCGGCAGTATCCGATCTCGCGCGCGAGGGCGGCACGTCGCCGTCGAAACTCCTCATCCCGCTCTCGTACGCCTCGATGGTCGGCGGAATGTTGACGCTGATCGGGACCTCGACCAACCTCGTCGCGAGCGACGTCTCCGCACGGCTGCTCGGCCGGCCGTTCTCGATGTTCGAGTTCACGGGGCTGGGCGCGATCGTCTTTCTCACCGGCGCGGGCTACCTCCTGCTCGTCGGCCACCGGCTCATCCCCGAACGGATCGCTCCTGACGAGGGGTTGTTGGCGGAGTACGAGATGAGTGAGTACCTTACCGAAGTCGTGGTCGCCGAGGACTCACCCCTCGTGGGCCGAACGATCACGACGATCGACGAGGCGTTCCCGCCCGAGATCGCCGTCGTCCAGGTGCTCCGCGGCAACGAGGAAATAGAGGGATCGTCCGGAGCCACCGTCGAAGGCGGCGACGCGCTCATCGTCCGCGCGGGCGTCGAGCGCATCCAGCGCCTCGCCGGGACACGGGGACTCTCGATCGCGGCGACCGACGTGACCGAAGCTACGTTCGGCGGGCCGGCAAGCGGCGCGGCCGCGGACGTAGCGGACGGCGAAACCGAGCGCGTCGCCACGGCCCGTGATTCACGAACGTTCGTCGAGCTCGTGATCCCGACCGGCTCGTCGTTCGTGGGCAAGCGGCCGGTCGAGACATCATTGGGGCGCGAGTACGGCGTCGACCTCCTTTCGCTCCGGCGCGGGACCGAACTCCTCCACCGCCGGCTCGAAGGTCTCGTTCTCGATCGCGGGGACACCCTACTCGTCCACGCGGCCCCCGAAACCCTCGAACGGATGGCGGCCGACCCGAACGTGATTGTCGCGCGCGAACTCGCCGACCGCGGGTACCGGACCGACAAGCTCCCGCTCGCGGTCGGGATCGTGCTCGGGGTGGTAGGCCTCGCAGCGCTCGGCGTGCTCGACATCCTCGTTGCTGCGCTCGGCGGCGTGATCGCGATGGTGCTCGGCGGCGTGCTCGACCCCGACGAGCTCTACGACGCGGTCGAGTGGGACGTGATATTCCTGCTCGCGGGGCTCATTCCCCTCGGGATCGCGTTCGACCGGACCGGTACAGCGGCGCTGATCGGCGCACTGGTCGCCGAGACAGCCGCGTACCTCCCGGCGCTCGGCGTGCTCTGGGTGTTCTACGTCATCACCGCGCTCACGACAGCCGTCGTGAGCAACGCCGGCAGCGTCGTCCTCATGATCCCGATCGGGGTGGCGACCGCCGGAACCATCGGCGCGAACCCGTTCGCGTTCGTGCTCGCGGTGACGTTCGCGGCGAGCGCCGACTTCATGACGCCGGTCGGCTACCAGACCAATCTCCTCGTGTACGGCCCCGGCGGCTACCGGTTCACCGACTACGCTCGCGTGGGCGCGCCGCTACAACTCGTCCTGTCGGTCGTGACGGTTCTCGGGATCGCCGCGCTCTGGGGCGTTTGAACGGGTGTCATACCGGCGCAATCGCTTTCCACAGCCTCGATCTCGATATCGTCACAGGTGAGAATCCGATCCTCGATTTCAGTAAGAAGCGGTCGATTGGTGCGCGCTGTGAGGTACTGAGTCCAGTGCAGACATCGACGACTACTCTCTTGCTCTCGATTCCAGTTCCGGGCTAATCCCACGAGATCCACGCGATGAAGGCGATGCCACCGAGTTCGAGAACTTGCGCCGAAGACATCACGAGCAGGGGGAGCGGATGGACGAGTTCCGGGTTCGCCACCCAGCCGGAAACCACCGGATGGAACGTGTAGAAGTACGCCGTGATGGTGGTCTGGACCAGGAGAATGCCGGCGAAGACGAGCAGTCCGATCGCGTGCTTCGAGCGGAAGATGAGGTAGTTCCGACCCCAGACGTAGATGAGACCCACCAAGAGCACCACGCTGAGTGTGGCCGAAAGGCGCAGAAGGGTCACTAATATGTCCATCGACTCACCTGAGTCCAGTTTGCTGTCGGTTTATGGGTTGTCCTAATTTCTACCATACTCACTCCACCTGCTCGATGATTTCTTCGACCGTTTCCCAGTTGGTTCGCGCCCGGTCCGTCGGGAGATAGATCGCTCCATGCTCGTCGCCGCTGTTTCTGAGAACGTCGTTTTCCACGAGCACGTCCAGGTGGTGCCTGACCGTCGTGTAGTCGAGATCCAAGTCGTCGGCCAACTGGTTCGGGTTGCGTGGCTGGTCGTCGAGTGCCCGGAGGAGACGTGCCCTGTTCTCGCCGCCGCGGGTGCCGACGAACACGTACCACAGGACCGCCTCCATTGCCAACGTAGACTTTTCCAACGATGGTAAGCGTACCGATTAGAACAGTTCCCCGTTACGTACCAAGAGTCAGGAGCGATAGGGACAGTATCGTCGTTCGGAGACCGGGCTTCCGGTCCAGACGGAGTCCATCCGGTCCGACGGTGGACGATCGTCGAACCCTGAGATGGTAGTGCGCCGTGGAACTGACGAGAGACTTCGCGGCGCACTGTTCGATGATAGTCCGGTCTTCCCGAGTCCGGGATGCACGACAATTACTGTCTAGCCCCAGACATCACGTCGGCCACGATTTTCGCGTCGGCTATTCGAGTACCTCACATTCTACCCGATCGTGTTCTCAGACGATGGTTCTCACAATGTTTGCCACGAGTTGCCCGTGACCCAAGTGACTGCGCCGCGCTCAGTACAAACAGCTCGTCAGACGTTCGATCGAGGCGTGCCAACAGCGCGAAGCCAGTGAAAAAGAAACCGCTTAACAGGTTTGGTCGAGAACGATACTGCATGCTGATTTCAGTGACGTCTGTTCGCATGGGGGAAGCCTCTCCAAGAGGTGTCGTTATTGACTAGCTCTCGGCTACTCGTTCCGGTTTCGGAGTCGTCGACCCTCCGCAATACGGTCGAGTATGCCGTTCACCAAGCGATCGAACACGCCACCGAAACCGGCCCGTCGCCGACGATCCACTTCGTCTATCCACTCTCTGAACGGCTGACGTTTGACACGGAGACCGACGAAACGCAAACTGCCCAAACCCTCCTCGAGCGGGTGAACGTCTGGGCTGAGGAGGATCGTGACGAGAACGTAGAGGCGGTGACATTCGAGACGGCAATGATCGGCACCCGGGAGTACCTGTTCAGTCCCAGCGATTATGCCGACATTCTCGCCCGGTACGCCAGTGATCACGACCTCGATTGCGTCGTGTTCGACCCCGGGTTCAACCCCCTCGGAACGACCCCGTTACTACCACCGCTCCAAAACGAAGTTCGCCGAGCTGGAATCGAGATCGAGGAAGCGCCGGTTCAGCGAGAGCGACGAAGCCCGTTGTTGGTGCGACGCGGGACGCTCGCACAGTATCTTGCGTTGTTCGGCGTTTCGTACGTTTTTTACTTGTTGCTGGCAGGCTCAGTCGCCACGTTCGAACTCGTTACGGGGGCGATCAGCGCGGGAATCGTCGCGACGGCACTGTGGGGAATCTCGCTCACGACACCTGCCCACCCGGTTCGAACCGGTAAACGACTCGGCCGATTCGCCCTCTACGTGCCCTATCTGCTGTACGAGATCGCAAAAGCGAACGTGGAGATCGCCTACGTCGTACTCCACCCCGACCTGCCGATCGATCCGGAGATGGTCGAGTTCGACGCGGCGGTGTGGTCCGCACTCCCAGTGACGACGCTCGCCAACAGTATCACACTCACTCCAGGCACGCTGACCGTCGACGTATCGAGACAGCACTTCACGGTGCACACACTCACTCGAAACTCACGCGAGGGGCTGTTTTCCGGTACCCTAGAGCGAGCAGTGCGGTTCGTGTTTTACGGACGTGCGGTAGCACGTATTCCGAGTCCGTTGGAACGCCGAGGAACGGAGGAAGATGAGTGATGGTAGCGATCAGCGACATTCTGTTGGGCGCTGCCGCAGCGTTCATCGTCACCTCACTGGTCGGCGTCTTCCGAATCGTCCGGGGACCAACAATGCCCGACCGCGTTATCGCGATCAACATAATCGGATCGAATGTAGTTATCGTGATCGCACTACTGGCGGCCGCCATCGGTGAAACGGGGGCGCTCGACATCGCCCTGGTGTACGCGCTGTTGAACTTCCTGTTGAGTATCGCGATCTCGAAGTTCACTGTCGAACGTGGGGGGGTACTCTGATGACGCTGCGAGAGATCGCCGTCCTGGTGCTCGCCGTCGGTGGTGTCTTCTTCGCTGTCGTCGCCGTCGTCGGACTCGTTCGCCTTCCTGACCTCTACACGCGTGCACACGGCACTTCCAAGAGCGAAACGCTCGGCGCGGTACTGGCGCTCGCGGCAGTAGCGATAGCGTTCGAGAGCAGCCTGTCGACGCTGAAAACGGTGCTTCTCTTGCTGTTCATGTTCCTCACAAACCCGACTGCGGCACACGCCATCGTCCGAGCAGCGGCTGAACAGGGTATCGAACCATGGACCGAAGACGAGGAGGCCGAAGAGTCATGATCCAAGCACTAGAGGTTGGGCTACTCGTGTTCGTGGTGAGCTGTGCGCTCGCGACGGCGTTTCTCCGTGACGTCCTCGGAGCAATCATCGCATTCAGTGCGTACAGTCTCAGTATCGCGGTCGTCTGGGTGTTCCTGCGAGCCCCCGATGTCGGACTCACGGAGGCGGCGGTCGGTGCGGGAGTCATGACGGTACTGTTCTTGGTAACCATCGCGAAAACGACCCGTCCCTCCGACGAACGGACCTTCGAGCACGTCGATTACCGTGCGGCGGCGGTCGCACTCACTCTCGTCGTGGTCCTCTCGACGACGCTGTTCGCACTTCCCCCAGTGGGTGCCGACGACTCGGCTGTGGCGACGGACAACGTCACGAACTACTACTTGGAGAACGCCTACGACGAAACCGAGGTGCAAAACGCCGTGACCGCCGTTCTCGCGGCGTACCGTGGCTTCGACACGCTCGGGGAGGCCGCTGTCGTCTACGCGGCGGGAGTCGGCCTCTTGGTCGTCCTCAACAAGGAGGTGTTTCGATGAGCGATTCCCTGGAGAACGACGAGTCCCGCTCCCTGTACGTCGAGAGCCCGCTCATTATGACGACTGTCCGCGTCATCACGCCGTTCGTCTTCACGTTCGGGCTGTTCGTGATGTTTCACGGCGCGGACTCCTCGGGCGGCGGCTTTCAAGGAGGAGTCATCGTGGGCACGGTCGTCCTCATGCTCGGTATCGCGTTCGGTATCGAAGCGACCCGCGACTGGATCGGCCCGAGACTCCCCGTGGCGCTGATCGGGCTTGGCGTTCTCGCCTTCCTGCTGGCCGGATTCGGCTCGGTACTCCTCGGTGGAGCGTTCCTGGAGTACCGAACGTACGGCTTCTATCACGCCACGAAGTACGGAATCGAGTTCGTCGAACTGGCCATCGGACTCGTGGTTTCGGGGACCGTAACCGGTCTCTTTTTCGCCATCGCTTCCGGTCTACGAGACGACGTGAGGGATACACAGTGATGGAACTTCTGGCGTCGCGGATCTACTATCTCGTGTCGTTCCTGCTGTTGGGCGTCGGCACCTACATGCTGATCGGCAATGACAACCTAGTGAAAAAAGTGATCGGGATGAACATCTTCCAGACCGGCATCTTCCTGTTTTTCATCGTGGCCGCGTTCGTGGACGGGGGGAATCCGCCGTTGCTCACGGCACCGGAGCCGTACGTCAGCCCGTTACCACACGTGCTGATCCTGACCGCCATCGTCGTCGGTGTGAGTCTCACTGCCGTTGCTCTGGGGCTGATCGTGCGGATCTACGAGGAGTATGGCACACTGAACGAGGACACGATCCGGAAGGTGATCGCCGATGAATGACCTCCCCGCGTTACTGGTTGCAGTTCCCCTCCTCGGCTCCGTCGCGGTACTACTCGCCGGACTCGCTCGCTCACGGACCGGGTGGCCAGTCGCCGTCTGCACGTCCCTCGTCCAACTGGGAATGGCGGTCGTCCTCGCGGTTCGCGCGTTTGGAGAGCAGCCGGTCCGCTACGTCGTCGGCGGGTTCACCGCGCCGTTCGGGATCGAACTCGTCATCGACGGTCTGTCCGCGACGATGGCCGTACTGGTGGCCGTCGTCGCTCTGGGCGTCCTTGGATACGCGCGCGTCGCGGGGCCGCGATCGAATCGGTTCTACGCGACGTACTTGCTGCTCGTCGCCGGGCTGTCCGGCATGAGTATCACCGGTGACGTGTTCAACATGTACGTCTTCCTCGAGATCACGGGGCTGGCCGCGTACGCACTGGTCGCGAGCGGAGAGAGCGGACGGTCCGCCCGCGCTGCGCTCAAGTACCTCCTCGTGGGGACGGTCGGTGCGTCGCTGTTCCTGCTGGGGATCGGGTTCGCGTACGTTTCGACGGGGACACTCAACATGGCCGATCTCTCGACACAGCTCGCTGCCGTGGGCTACACGTCGCCGCTGGTCCAAGCGTCGTTCGGCCTCCTCGTCGTCGGTCTGTTCGTCAAAATCGCGCTCTTCCCGGTCCACACGTGGCAACCGTCCGCGTACGCCGGCGCGCCGGATTCGGTGAGTGCGCTCATCTCTGCGCTCGTCTCGACGATCGCAGCGTACGCGCTGATCCGCATCGTCTTCACGGTGTTCACCGTGGAGTTCCTCTTCACGAACGGGTTCGCTCAGACTGCACTCGTCGCCGGTGCAACTGTGAGCATCGTCCTCGGGAGTGTGCTCGCGGTCACACAGCGCGAGATCAAACGGATGCTCGCCTACTCGTCGGTCTCACAGTTCGGACTCGTCGTCGGGGCTATCGCGGTCGCCAATGGGACTGCGCTGACGGGAGCGGTGATACATCTCGTCGGGCACGCAATCATGAAAGGCGGACTGTTCCTGACGAGCGGCCTCGTCGCGAACGTGGCCGGTGCCCGGACGATCGATGAGTATCAGGGGATCGCCAAGCGCTTTCCCAAGGAGTCGACGGCGTTTGGCGTGCTCGCTCTCGCCATGGTCGGTGTCCCGCCGACGATCGGGTTCGTCGGCAAGTGGTACATCGCTCTCGGTGCCGTCGAAGCACGGTCGTGGCCACTCCTCGTGGTCATTCTCGCGAGTACGTTACTGACGCTGGCGTACTTCGCTCGCATCATCGAACGGATGTTCTTCCACGAGCCGGACGACGTCTCCGCGAGTGGCGGGACGACGACTGCCGCTACAGCCGTTACCGACGGTGAGGGGATCGACGCCGAGTCACCCCTCGTCTCGTCCGGAATGCGGGCAACGGTACTGCTGGCCGCCGTCCTTGCGGTCGTCCTCGGCGTCGCCGCCTTCGAATATGGACAGCTCCTCGAACCAACCATCGAACGCCAAAGCCATAGATCGGAAGA